>JAVWBH010000187.1:972-5650 GCA_036649595.1 Bacteroidales bacterium | reverse complement strand
CCCATCAAGTTATTATAGCTGGCCCGGTATCGCTGGGTTGAAGCAATTTTATTGGCATTATACACTTTGTTACCATAAACGAAATTGAACATAACAGCTGCGTCAAAACCCTTGAAAGTTCCGTTCAAACCAAACCCTCCAATAAACTTAGGATCTGTCTTTCCTATAATCTGACGGTCATTTTCATCCACCACACCATTATTATCAAGGTCTTTCAATTTTATCGTACCGGGGCGAATCCCGATCTTCCCCCCTAACATCCCGGTGGTCGGCACATCCTTCTTGAGGATATACTGATTTGAGACAGGATCATAGCGCTCAAAATCATTCGTTGTATAATAACCGTCTGTAACAAATCCGTAAATCAGCCCGACCGGCTCACCTACTATAACCCGATAGTCGTTGAACCCTTTCAGATCGGTACCCGCCCAACCGGAAGAATATTCCTGCATCGTGATGCCGTTAGCCAATTTATCAACATTCGACCGGTTAAACCCGATATTAAAAGTTGCTGAGAGAGAGTAATCTTTCTTCTGTAAAATGTATGCATTAAAGGTTGCCTCCACCCCTTTATTGGATGTCTTACCAATGTTTTCCATCGTCGTTTTATATCCGGGAGCAATGATATTACGTTCAATCAGCAAATCCTGAGCCGTATTCCAGTACACATCGATCGTTCCGGTAAATTTCTCATCCAACACGCCGAAATCAAGCCCTGCATTTCGGGTAATCGTTGTTTCCCATCTTAAATTCGGGTTCGCCATCTGGGTATTCGTAGTTGCATAATAGTTATTCTGCTGATCACCCCAACCGTACGTCTTTGTCGACTGAATGGCATAATCCAGTTTATATAAAGAACTCGCTATGCGATTATTACCCACTTCACCATAGCTCAAACGCAGTTTCAGATTTGACAGCCAGGTATAATCCTGCATAAAATGTTCTTGTGAAATACGCCATGCCAGCGCGGTAGACGGGAAATACCCCCATTGCTTGCCGGGTGCGAACTTAGAAGAGCCGTCGGCACGAAAAGTTACAGACAACAAATAGCGGTCATCATATGAATAATTGGCTCGCCCGAAAAACGATGCCAGGTTTTCTTTGGTATAAAAGCGGCTCTTTGAGTTCAGTGATCCATTACTTAACCCGATATTAGCGAAAATCTTGTCGGGGGTGAGGTCTGTACTGAAACTGGTTGCATACATGTAGTTTTCATCTTTGCCGGAACTATTGATTTCCTGTCCTACAAGAAGATCCATCCGATTCTTTTTCAATTGTATCCGGTAAGACAATGTATTTGCAATGCGATATCTGTTGGTATTTTGTTTTGTCCAATCTACCAAAGGTTTTCCGTCGACATAAGAGGCATTGGTTGTTTTTTCACCCCAATAATTTTTGGTTTCATTAAACCCGTAATCGTAGCCCCCTTCGAGTCGGTAAGTAAGTCCTTTTATTATTTCCCAATCCAGACTGGCGGTAAAGTTAAAGGTACGGTTGTTTCTTTTTTTCCAGTATTGGGCTGCCTGCTCAGCAAGAGTCATCTGGCTTTCAAGGTATTCTTCCCATTCCTCATCGGTCATATCATTTTTATCTACAATCGTCATATCCGACAATCCCCCCACGGCCGGTTTGGTAAGAGCTTGCGAAGTACGTACTTTATAGGTTCCCCCCGAAGTTCCGGATCCGTTGATTTCTGTATCGGAGAAACGCCCGTTGAAGTTGAACCGGAGATTCTTTGCGATTTCATGATTCAATTTAAAATTAGTATTAAATCGCTCATAATTATCTGTTTTCATCAACCCGTCATCTTTATTATAGGTACCGCTCAGATAGAATTTAGTCTTATCCGATCCGCCATTAATCGATATATTATGAGATTGTGATACTTTATTGGATCCGAACATTTCATCTTGTCCGTCATTGGGTGTCTGATAACGATACAGACTTATGTCGTCAAATACGCCGAATTTCTTATTAAATGTTTTAATTCCATCCTCTTTATCAAAGGCGAGCAACTCATAGTTATACAATACATATTCATAAGGATCAAGCACATCTAATCGTTTAGACAGGTTTTTTATTTGTACGTATCCGTTATACGACACCTGTGTCTTACCGCCTTGTGCACTTTTTGTTGTAATGATGATTACCCCGTTCGCGCCCTGCGAACCGTAAATCGCGGTAGAAGACGCGTCTTTCAACAAGTCAATAGACTGGATATCGGACGTAGGTATATCACTGATACTGGATACCGGAAATCCGTCGACAATGTATAGAGGTGAATTGTCTCCCGTAACAGAGCCACCTCCGCGTACACGGATAATTACTTCAGCATCGGGCGATCCGTCGGAGGTAGTTACCTGCACTCCGGCCATTCGGCCCGTCAATGCCTGGGCCGCATTGGTTACCGGCACCTTCGCAATTTCGGCCCCGCTTACAGAAGCCACGGATCCGGTGAGATCTTTCTTACGGGTAGTACCATAACCGATCACCACGACTTCATCTAACGCTTCTGCCGAAGATTGCAAAACAACCTGTACTGTTTTTCTGTTTTTCAGATCAACCTCCTGCGACTTCATCCCAATATATGAAATCACTAAGGGATGCTTACCGGAAACGTCTAAAGAGAACTCTCCGTCATAATTGGTGACCGTTCCGTTTTTTGTTCCTTTCTCGAGTACGGAAGCCCCGATTACGGGTTCTCCCGCCTCATCTTTCACAACTCCGCTTACCGTGAAGTTTTGTGCAGCTATGCTTATGGATATAAAAACGATTAGCATAGACAAATAAAAGCGCGTGTTTTTCATAGAAATAGCTTTTTCTGCATAATTAATTATTGATACTATTGACTTTAATAAGGAAGAAAACAGAACTGTCTGCCTGTATCCTCGCTGGACAAAAGTAAAAGAGGCTTTCTGTGAAAGAGTGCAAATTTGTGTCTATGAAGTGCAATATCGTTTTTCACTCCAAAATAAGAAGATGCTCCACTATGGACGGTGTGGATGATCCCGTTCATTTTTCGTACGATCTTATCTCCCGATAAAAAGTGCCCATTTTATACCAAAATTTCCCCCTGACAAATACGGGAATATGCTTAACATTGACGGTTTTAAAATCATAAAGCCATGAATGTATTTTCAAAAATCAGGACTACACTATTCGTGATGAGTGTTTTCTGCAGCCTGACGGTATCTGCCACCCAAATTGCCTTCCCGGGGGCAGAGGGGCATGGACGCTATGTTTCAGGCGGACGGGGAGGTAAAGTTTATCATGTTACCACGCTCGAAGACCACTCTAATCCGGGATCTCTGCGGTATGCGTTAAATCAATCGGGAGCAAGAACCATTGTTTTCGATGTATCGGGAACCATTCATCTAAAATCTGCTTTGCGCATTTCAAAAGACAATGTAACCATTGCCGGTCAAACAGCTCCCGGACAAGGAATATGTGTGGCCGACTTTCCTGTAACAATAGCCTGCAACAATATCATTATGCGTTTTCTGCGATTTCGCCTCGGTGATTTGAATGCTCAGGAAGCAGATGCATTAGGCGGAATGGATAAAAAGGATATTATGATCGATCATTGTTCTATGAGTTGGTCTGTTGATGAATGCTGCTCTGTATACGGCAATGAAAACCAAACATTGCAATGGTGTATAATCTCCCAGAGTCTGCGTAACTCAGTTCATGCAAAAAGTACACACGGGTATGGAGGAAACTGGGGTGGAAATAAGGCTTCTTATCACCATAACCTCGTCGCACATCATGAAAGCCGTACTCCCCGCCTGGGACCAAGACCAGGAACACAAAAAAACGAATATATGGATCTGCGCAATAATGTTTTCTATAACTGGGCCGGTAACGGATGTTATGGCGGAGAAGGAATGCAGGTAAATATTGTCAACAACTATTATAAACCAGGACCGGCAACGAATAAAAAGGGGGGAGCCGTAAAATACAGAATTGCCAAGATCGGGATTCGGACTACCGATTATGTTACACGAAACCCGAGTTTTGCCCCGATGCTACATGTATGGGGTAAATTTTACGTAGATGGGAATTTGATCGAAGGGAATAGTGAGGTTTCAAAAAACAACTGGGAAAAAGGAATATATGCACAAATCAACAATAGTGAATGTGATAACCTTTTCACGACCGTAACCCGCGACACGATAAAACGATCAACGCCTTTAGAAACAGGCTATGTAACAACACATACAGCAGAAAAAGCATATGAGAAAGTACTTGAATATGCCGGATGTTCTTTCAACAGGGATACGCATGATGAAATGATTGTCAATGACACCCGGACAGGAAAAGCGTCTTATGGAAACAGCGGCGGATATCCCGGATATATCGATTCGCAGAATGACCTGAAACCCGTAAATGCATCGTCCGACTGGAGTGCATGGCCTATATTGGTTCAGAATAATATACCGGCAGACTCCGATGGCGACGGGATGCCGGATGAATGGGAAAGAAAGCATGGACTGAATCCGAATGACAGCTCAGACGGAGTTATTATCGGAAAAGACGGATACACGAATCTGGAAAATTACTTGAATGACCTTGTATCAGATATTATTTTCCGACAAAATGAGGATGCGATCCTATCCTCTTCTCCGGAAATCGAACAGTCGGAGGTCCGCTGTTATACAAAAGATAACCGCTTGCACAT
>JAVWBH010000187.1:0-962 GCA_036649595.1 Bacteroidales bacterium | reverse complement strand
ATAGAAAATATCTGTCAGGGAGGGCAGATCGGGCTTTTTCATATCACCGGTCTTAAAGCCGGTGAATACCTCTGCAGAGAGACCTCTTTTTCAACGGATTTACCGGAAGGAGCCTATATTGTGAGGATAAAAAAAGATCAAAAAATACATACGTTCAAAATAATCAACCAATAAACACCTCATATAAAAACGATTAACCACACACTTAATCTTAAACAAACATGAAATTTAAAGTTACTTTTTTATTTTATCTTCTCTTTTCTATGTTGTACCATCCGGTAATGGCTCAGTTACAATCGGGGAAAAGGAATATAGTTGAGAAACTAATCTATTCTACGACTTTCGGCGACTGGAGCGATCAGGCTGCTTCTGTAGATCCGGGCATTATTACCCAACATACAAACTTCAGCGCAGAACAACTGGATTTTTCTCTGACAGGAATATTCGTAGATCCGGACGGTACGGACGCCAAATTTACATCAGCCGGTGTAACACCCGGATTTTTACGAATGGAAAAACAGACAGGGAATTTCGCAGATTCAGAAATGACAATTGAATTGACGGCACTGAAATCCATCACCAAAGTAGACTTTATGGTGGCTGCCACAGGGAGTAACAGAGGAATGAAACTTTGGAAAAAAGTGGGAAATGCGGAATGGGAAATTGCTTTTAATAATGCCGCGAATCCGGCCGGAGGTATGAAAGTGGAAGTTCCGATAGAAGCCGAAAATGTAGCTTTGAAATTCACCAATTTCAATCCGTCGCAATATGCATTCTTATTAAACCTCGATATCTACGGTAAGGTAGAAGTAAACAATGAACAGGTTAAGCTGACTACAGAGGTAGTGCCGGCCTCCGCGGGGACAATCGTCGTAAAACCAAACTCTTCTGAATATGACAAAGGTACGGAAGTAACGTTATCTGCTATCCGTAAATTCGGATATCGTTTTCGAAACTGGATC
>JAVWBH010000186.1:3303-5988 GCA_036649595.1 Bacteroidales bacterium | reverse complement strand
ACAGATGCCCACGTAAAAAACTACAGCATGAAGATGGTTGCTAACGACGGCGGTCTGATGGAAGGATACTGGACCGGCAATGTTACAACTGAAGTTCAGAACTCATACCTTACTTTCCCGATCAAAGCATTGTTGAAAGTTTCTCCCCGCTGGGAAATACAAGCGGGCGGATTCTTATCTTATCAGTTAAAAGGCTCTTTTACCGGATACGTCTATAACGGATACCTCCGGGAGGGCAACCCGACCGGAGAGAAAGTTGTTTTTGAAGGCGAATCTACCGCAAGCTATGATTTTTCAAGAGACCTGCGCAGTTTTCAATGTGGAGCGGAAATAGGTGCCCAATGGCGTGCCTACCGACACCTGTACTTGTATGCCGACCTTTCATGGGGCTTTGTACCGGTTTTTAAAAGCAGCTTCGAAACCATCACATTCAATATGTATCCGATTTACGCAAATCTCGGATTTGCTTATAAATTCTAATTCCACTCCCCTTTCGGGGAGTTAAACCAAACAAATGACTCATATGAAAAAACTTTTACTTTCCTTATTTACATTTACATTGATGTTGCCGCTAATGGCTAATGATTTAGATCAGCTGACCGGCAGCTATACCGGCAACCTGGATGTTTCGATGTTAGCGCCCGGAACCGAAGAGACGATATTGCCCCAAGTTCAGAATGTGAAAGTATATACAGAAAAGAAAGCGGGTGAAAACACATTGACTCTGTTTTTGAAAGACTTCTTTATCATCGGCATCCCTGTCGGAGATATCGAAGTACCCAATGTTACGGTTGACGAGAATGGTATAATTTCAGCTCCTGAAGTTATCCTGGATAAAAATGCAGAAGGATTAGGTATGCTGCCTACTACCTTAAACGGAACGTTGACACCCGAAAGTGCCGATTTAGATATCCGTGTAATCTGGAATGAAGATGTCAACATCAAGGTAAAATACGTCGGTACAAAAGATATCGCAGATTCGATTGATAAAATCAATACCGGTTCACTTTCTACGGTTATCATAAATAACACATTAAGTGTGCCAAATGCACAAATCTTGTCTTATTCTATTTACAACATGAACGGCACATTAATTGACAGCCGGAATGAATCTGTAAAATCTGTCGATTTAAGCCAATATACTGCCGGCATTTCCATTATCCAAATCCATACCGAATCTGGTAGCCTTACCCGAAAAATATCTTGCAAATAATCGATTTATGCAAACAAAACTTTTTTTCTATACTCTTCCGGCCATCTTATTGATGGCTGGGAGCGGTTTACAGGCACAGAGTGCTGAAAACCAACTGCCATTAAAAATTTCAACAAAAGAGCAACTCCATTCAACGACTCAAAACGGGTCGGCAGAATTTGCAATCACGGCAGAAAATGTTTTTACTTTCCGAAAAACAGCCATTACAACAAATACCGGCGATGCCGAAGCCATTATCCGATTCACCGATGTTCCGGGTATACTTACCATTCAGGCTAACAGTGTGAAAGATCAGGTATGCAGTTTTAAAGAAGGAGACCACAACCATGTATTGATCTCTGAATCGGCAGACGGCATCACCTATACCAAAGAAACAAAATACCAGGCCAACACGAGTCATGACCTGACCCTGTCGCTGGAGAAAACAACCCGTTATGTCAAATTCAGATATATCGTAGCCCGCAACAGAGCAGTTATTCTTGGTTGGGGCAGCTACTGCAGCCATGGATTCAATCCCTTCTCTTTCCAATTACCCAAAACAGTTGATATCCTGCCAGAAGATATTCAGGCAGAAGGATTTATCGGCGAGGTCATTACAAAAACAATTTCCGTAGGTTATTCTAATCCGCTTGGTAACTTAGAGATTATTTCTTCTAATCCGGATTTCTCAATAAAAAAACTGACCGAACAACCAGAAGCAAGCGCTTCGGGAATCAGCGAATATGAAGTGAGCTTCACCGCAACAACAGCCGGACAAGAGTCGACCGTCATACGTGTAGCCGACAGCGCTTATCCGGAAGCGGCCGAAGAGATCACGATGAATGCGGTTGTATTCGATTTAAAAGCTCCCGAAACACTGGTCGTTGAGGCGATCACCCTTACATCAGCCGATTTGTCGTGGACTCCTGCTGAGAAAGCAATTTCATATCAGGTAATTGTTCTGGATGAAAACAAGGATGTCGTTTCTGAAACAAACACCGACCAGACAACCCATACGTGTACAGAACTGATACCAGGTAAAACCTATTTCATCGGTATTCGCTCTGTCGGAGAAAACGGAAAACTTTCTGTTCTTTCCGAACTACAGGAAATCACAACGCATTCATTGACTGCTCCGGGCAATATCATCGCAGAACAGGCACGTACCCAATTAACATTTAGCTGGCAGGCGGTAGCTTATGCGCAAGAGTATCAGGTAACGTTAACAGACAAAGACAATACGATTATCTCGGAAGAGGTGATCCCGGCTACCCAAAGCAGCCATACTTTCGCGAACCTGAAAAGAGGTGAAAGCTATATTTTCCGGATTGTATCCCTTGCCGAAACAGAATCCTCTGCAATTGCAGAATTGGCAACCGCTACCTTAAATGACTTTGGAGCACAGTTGGAAAACAGCGGATTTGAAAACTGGGAAAGCGTAGACAAAGGAAGTGAACCGTTAAACTGGAATTCATTCGGAACCGTAGGCGGAA
>JAVWBH010000186.1:0-3293 GCA_036649595.1 Bacteroidales bacterium | reverse complement strand
GCCCTAACTCTACAGGAATCAAATCGGCACATCTATATTCACGCATGATCGGAAATATTTCCGCAAACGGAAATATGACTACCGGCCGTATTTTTGCAGGAAGCTGGACGCCGTCCGACTTATCAAACTACAATGCCATTGTGCCTGCAGATCCGGCTTTCCGACAGATCATCGAGCAACAACCCGATTCAGTAGCTATCTGGATAAAATACCAGCCGGCGAATCCGGACTCGGAAGATGCTGTTGCGCGCCTGTCTTTTATCCTGCATGGAGAGCATGAGTCTGAAATTGTGAAAGAACCGTCTGCTCAAGAAAGCAAACTGATCACTTCGCAGGCAGAAATGAATTACGGTCCTACCCAATGGCAGCGTATCAGTATTCCTTTTGTAAAGAAAAACGACATACAGCCAAAATACATGCTTGCATCTATCACCACAAACCAGTTGCCGGGTATCGGAACCGGTGGTGTGGATCATGTATATGCAGATGATGCCGTATTGATCTACAAACCGGTATTGAGCGTAGAAACACCGGTTATCGCCAATCTGCAGGAAGGCGATTCTTTCGAATTGTCGTTTACCCTGACCGGAACCATGTCTGTATCCAACATCGCAGCAGACGCCAATACCGTGCATGCCGAACTTTCTGACCATACCGGATCATTCGATACACCCGTAGTTATCAGCGAGCCAGTAACGACCGACGAAAGCGGAACCCTGCAGGTTAAACTGCCAACCCGCATGATATCCGGCGATCAATACAAAATTCGCGTAGTGACAACCAACTACCCGATGACACAAGAGGCTGCCGGCAATCTGGCGATAGAAGGCTCTGATACCGGTACTGATCTGAAAGAAACGATGACTTCCGGTTTGAAAGTATATCCGAATCCGGCTAAAGAGCGTCTTTTCATTACCGGCGCGGACAACCAGAACTACCGCATTCTGAATATAGCAGGGCGTGTAATCCGGGCAACCGCTACTTACCGGTCTGTTGAAGGTATCGATACCTCAGTTTTAACTCCGGGCATCTATTTTATTGAAATAAACGGAGCGAAATCAACAGAGATATTGAAATTCATCAAAGAATAAGCATCAAAACTTATTTATATAAAAAAGCGGCAGCCCCCCGGGGTTGCCGCTTTGCGTTTTACAACAGATCTTCTATCTTTGCGCCTGCTAATTTTTTAATCAATCATTCACTTATTAAATGGAGAAAAAAGGAAATCCTGCTGTTGTAGGACTTGCCGGGTTTGGTTTGACAACCTTGTTATTACAGTTTCACAATCTTGGCCTGATCGGACTGGGTCCGGTTCTTGCTATGGGAGTTATGTTCGGAGGTCTGGCGCAGTTTATTGCCGGATTCCAGGAAAAAGCAAACGGCAACAATTTCGGTTACAGCGCATTCGTAACGTACGGTGCTTTCTGGATCGGCTTGTGTATCATCTGGATTTGCAATCATTACGGAGTTTACCCTTCGAATGGTATTGAACTGGGATTTTATCTGCTGGCATTCATGCTTTATACGGGCATCATGCTAATCGCCGCACTTCGTATCCATACGGCGATGATCGTAACATTCGCCACCTTGTTTGCGGGATTCGCATTCCTGGTATTAGAACATTTCTTCTTCCCGTGGATGAAGACGATTGCAGCAATCGACCTGATTATCTGCGCCTTTGCGGCATGGTACATGATGGCAGCTGAAATTATCAATCCGTTAGCCGGAAAAACAGTACTTCCTTTGGGAAAACCGGTGATCAAGAAATAAGAATTGCCTGACATTTAAAATTTATCCGGGAGGGTGTGCCAAAAAATAAGGGCACACCCTCTTTGTTTTATCTCCGTTTAATACTACGCTTATTTGCCCGATATATCTCCTTATCGTTGGATTCGCAACCCTATGATAAGGAGATATATCGCTTTTTTATCCGGTAACGGACAAATCTATTTTCTGCTCAAATCTTAAAAGAATTGCTTCTAATGTTATTATTCGGAGGCTATTTATATTTATATTAATAAATTAAGCCCACAGCGGATCATTCCCATTTCATTAAAAAACGAACTCTTCCACGCCGCCTTTCGAATCTTTCCCCTCTACAATCCCGACAACTCCTGAAATATCCTGTTTTATATCCTGTTATACTGAATCATTTTATCTTCTAAATTTTCACCATTCAGCCTAATTTCATTAACAAAAATCAGATTCGCCAATCTGAATGCTCCCCAAATGCTTCAAAAAACTTTTTAAAATATATTCTGTTATTAAATGTGACAGCACGGAAATGAAGCCTAATTACTCTTTAAGAGAAGCAACATTCCCTGCAAAAGTTTAATTTGAAAACCAATTTTTCTATTATCATTTTTTTAAATAATCATTTATTATCAACCCAAAATCTTTAAAGTATGAAAAGTAAATTTTCAGTATTTCTGATGGGATTATTGTTTACGGGGCTTTTTGCCGCCTGTAGCAATGATGAGAAAGCAGATCCGAATCCAGAAATCGAAACAGGAGAAGTATCGTTTAACATGACAATCAACGACATCCTCGAAACAAGAGCCCAGCAGGGATGTCTGACCCAGGATTCTTTGAAAAAACTGGCCAATGCCGGTTTGTTAAAAGCAACCGTTACTGTTTTAAAATCTACTAAGACCACACCGGAGGATATCAAGATTAATATCCGCTATGTAAACAGTAGCTTTATGGCAGACCCAATCGAGTTGCCAAGAGGAGAAAATAAAATTACAGCTTTTACCGTTCATCACCTGAACAATGACTTGTATTTCTCTGCAGTGGCAGAAGGTGCAAAATACAGTGCATGGGTAGAAAAAACACTTCCACAGATTGTTAAGATTGATGATTCAAACATCTACAAGAAAACAACTGTTGACATTTATGTACTTTGTGCATTCAGCGAAAATGCGGAAGACTTCGGTTACATCAAATGGAATATCCATTTCGTACAGATCTACTGTCTGCCATTCTCAGTCAACGTTTGTGACGAAACAGGCGAGGACGTTGTGGGTACTGGTACATTGATCGCAGAAAAAGGAAAATTTGCAAATGGTGTATTTACAGTAAGTGATACATTGAGCAAAACTCAGTTCCCTCCTGCAACAGCCGGATCTCTAAGCGACCTTTGTTTCCCTTATGACAGCCAGACAGACGCAGCCAATACATACTTGCGCTATACAATTGCAATGCCAGGCTATCCTGCTTATACAAGCGTTGTAAATGTAGCTACTTTGCTTACATACAAAGATCAGCCAGAATGGAGTCAGGAATTCAATTAT
>JAVWBH010000185.1:0-5996 GCA_036649595.1 Bacteroidales bacterium | reverse complement strand
ACTTTTGATCAAGACCAAATTGACGCGAAAGGGAATGTTACCCTGGATAGTGTGTTTTACAATAAACGTTCGCTGGGTAATCTTGCCCTGGATGTGAATTACGAATCGTCAAAACAGGTTGGCCAATGGGCATATGCTTCGGTCAATCTCGATGACAAACGAATTCTGGAAGGCGACCTAAATCTGAATTCTGCCGACTCGGTACAAATGGCGGCGCATCTGTTTTTATATGCGCTTCCTTTAAAACTTGCCGATCCGTTTATTCCGGAAGCAATGGCCTCTTTGACAGGAAGTGCATCCGGCGATTTAACAATGGAAAAACTTGCCGGACAGCCTCTTATTAATGGTAAGGTTGATCTGGATAGTGCTGCCGTACTGGTATCTTATGCCAATGCAACCTATAAGTTCGACGAGCAACCGTTGGTTATAAAAGACAATAAGTTGCATTTCTCTAATTATGAGGTAAAGGCTTATAATAATAACCCATTGGTGATTAATGGTGATTTTAATTTTACCGATTTTAACCGGATGACAGCCGATCTTCGGATTACCGGAGGAAATGTAGAGTTACTCAATGTAAAAAAACAACGTGGGCAGATGATCTACGGGCGTTTGGTTATGAATGTGAATACAACCGTCAAAGGCCCGCTTAATTTTCTGAAAATACGGGGCGGTATAAATTTGCTGGGAGGAACAAATGTAAATTATGTGATGCTGGATTCGCCGGTATCAGCACAAAATCGTGTTTCTAACCTGGTTACTTTTACGTCTTTCAATGATACGATCGATTCGAATTATAAGGTAAACGTACAGCCGGTTTCTTTATCGGGTATTGACATGCTGGTAACGGTAAACATTGCTCCTTCGGTGCAGGTGGGTATTGACTTGTCTACAAATGGAGATGACCGCGTTGAACTTCAGGGGGGCGGAGATCTTGCTTTCCGTCTGACGCCCATGGGCGAAACGGATTTGAGCGGGCGTTATGCGTTGACCGGCGGTTTTGTCCGTTATAATATGCCAATTCTTCCGGTGGCCAAAACATTTAATATACAAAATGGTAGTTATGTAGAATGGAGCGGACAGCTAATGGACCCTTACATTAATATTACGGCTTCCGAAAATATCCGGACTACGGTGACAGAAGAGGGTAAAGGTTCGCGTGTTGTTTTGTTTATGCCAATGATTGAAATAAAAAACAGGTTAGATGATCTGAGTGTCACCTTTACCCTGCAGGCTCCGAATGACCCTACGATACAAACGCAGATCGCCCAGATGACGCCCGAAGAGCGGTCGCGCCAGGCAATGAACCTGATCATTATGCAGAGTTATACCGGCCCCGGAACCAGTGCCAAGGCAAGTACAAGTAATGCCTTGAATGCTTTTATCCAAAAGGAAATAAACTCGTTTGCAGGAAGTGCTCTCAAAGGAATTGACCTGAGCGTGGGGATAGACCAGTATAATACGGACGGGCAGGCCGGATCTTCCAGAACCGATTATTCGTTCCGATTTTCTAAAAAATTATTTAACGACCGATTCCGAATCGTAGTAGGAGGAACTGTTTCTTCCGGACAGGAGGTAGAGAGCAGTCAGCAACAAAGTTTTATTGACGATATCGTATTAGAATATATGCTGGATAAAACAGGCACCCGATACGTTAAGCTATTCCATCAAACCGGATTTGAGAGTGTGCTCGAAGGTGAAATCGTTGAAACAGGGATTGGTGTTGTCCTGAAAAGACGTGTCAGAAAAGTGCGGCAGCTGTTTATTTTTAATGAGAAAAAACGGAAGCAGGCAATATATGCTGAGCCCGAAGAAGCAAAGCAACCGGATTCGGAAGCAACTGAAAAACAAGGACAGCAGGAGATGGAAGGGGAGAAAGCAACTCCTCATAATGGTAAAAAAACAGAAGAATGATGGATTTCAAACACGATAGATTATTTTCAGTGATATTGGCAACCTTGATCTTTGTATTGAGTAGTTGCTCAACAACAAAAAAACTGCCGGCAGGAGAGGTTTTGTATACCGGAATCAAGCAATTTGAAGTAGTCGGGCCTCCCGGAGAGCAGATTGATCCGGAAGCCAGCTCCCAGGTTGAGCAGGCTTTGAAAGTTGACCCTAACAATACGGTTTTGGGTATTCATATTCCGATTCCGTTTGGGCTATGGATGTATAACTGGTTTAAAACAGATAAGAAGAAGGGTATTAAAAAATGGCTGTTTGATAAGCTTGCCGCTGATCCGGTGCTGATATCCAAGGTTGATCCGTCTGTTCGTGCTAAAGCTGCCGAAACATTGATGGATGATAATGGCTATTTTAACGGGAAAGTGCGTTATGAAATTATCCCGGACAAAAAAAACGAGCGGAAAGCTCAAATATCTTATTTTCTTGATTATAAGCAACCCTACCGGTACAAATCGGTTGAGTATATGCATGTTGAAACTCCCAGCGATAGTATTATCCGTTCCATGTCGGGCACAAGCCTGTTAAAGGCCGGACAAATATTTAATGTCAATACATTGGAGGATGAGCGTAATCGTATCAGTTCTTATTTGCGGAATAACGGATATTACTATTTTCGCCCGGACTTTATTTCTTATATAGCCGATAGTACCGGAGGCGATCATGAGATTGCCTTGCGGGTAGTACCGAAAGTAGATTTGCCTAAATTGGTTTTAAAGCCGTGGCGCATTGGGAAAATAGATTATTCGATCAGTAATAGTTCTGGTAATCCTCCCACCGATACGATTGAATACCAAAATATGGGGGTGTTCTACAGACATCGTATCCCGGTCAAACCTCGTATTTTGCATCGTGCGTTGGCCTTTAAGCCCGGCGACTGGTACTCTCAGTCGGCTGCAGATGCCACTCAGCTGCGCCTGAACCGATTGAATACATTCAGATTTGCAGAAATAGGGTATATGCCTGCAGACACCATACATGCCATTGATAGCTTGAATGTATTGATCAATACAACTCTCGAACTGCCTATTGATGCCGAAATAGAGTTAAACGTAACGACCAAGTCTAATAATCAGACCGGCCCCGGAATGATATTTGGAATTACCCACCGAAATGTTTTTCGTGGGGGAGAGGTTTTGAATACACAACTAAGCGGCTCATACGAATGGCAAACAGGGGCAGGAGCGAAAAATGCGAAAGGGAATAACCTGATTAATTCATATGAATTAGGCGTAACCAGCAGTTTGATTTATCCCCGCCTGATCGCACCTCGTTTTATGCATCGCGATTTTAAATTCGCTGCAACGACAACATATAAACTGAATGCCGATATCTTGAGCAGAGCTGGATTTTTCCGTTTGTTAAATATGGGTGGATCAATGAATTATGATTTCAAGTCGTCTCAGGTAAGTACGCATACCGTTACTCCGTTAAGTCTTACATATAGCTATTTGCTCAAAAGAACAGCCGCTTTTGATTCTGTATTGCTTGAAAATAAAGCCCTTCAGCTGAGTTTTGAAAATCAGTTTATACCCTCTATGAGTTATACTTATACGTATGATAACTCTTCGGTTACTTCGTTGCGTAATCATTTGTGGTGGCAAAGTTCAATTACCCAGGCCGGAAATGTGCTATATGGCGCAATGGAATTGTTTGGTAATAAACAAGGCAATCATAAAACCATCTTCGGAAACCCCTTCTCTCAGTTTGTGAAACTGTCAAGTGAAATACGTTATTATTATAAACTTTGGGGCAGAAATATGATTGCAAGCCGCTTTATGGCCGGTGTTCTAAAACCGTATTTGAATTCTGAAGTAGCTCCTTACAGCGAGCAGTTCTTTATCGGAGGTGCCAATAGTATCCGGGCATTTGAGGTTCGCTCAATAGGTCCGGGTAGTTATCATCCTGCCGAAAATGCTTTATATTCTTATCTTGATCAGACAGGAACACTCAAATTGGAGGCAAATATCGAATATCGTTTTCCGATTGTCGGTAGTCTCTTTGGTGCTGTTTTTCTGGATGCAGGGAATGTCTGGTTATTGAAAAAAGACGAGAAACGTCCGGGTGGAGAGTTTACATGGAATTCTTTCGGAAAAGATATTGCACTGGGGACCGGTGCCGGTGTTCGCCTGGATATAACTTATCTGGTGATCCGGTTTGATGTAGGTGTCCCGATCCATGCCCCTTATGATACGGGTCGGAAAGGATATTATAATATTAAAGACGTGTGGAAGAACCTGGGATATCATTTGGCAATTGGTTATCCGTTCTGATTTTACAAGTATAGAAAAACGAAGGTGCATACCTTCGTTTTTTTTTGATATAAATATTAAGGTTAATGTTATGATCAATTTGGTCGGAAGTTTTATAGTCAATTTGTTTTTATTCGCTCTTCCCTTTTGAGTGCTACCCTAAAAGCATAGCTGTAAGAGGCAGGCAGGGATATTGGAACGCTAAAATTCAGGATTGTGTATTTTATAAAATAAATAAAAAATAATTTATTAAATTAGAATTATTGCTATATTTGCGGCGCATTGGTTTACGACCCGAAGGCTCGGGAAGTGATTAAATGGGAATCAGGTGAGAATCCTGAACAGTCCCGCTGCTGTATGTTTCATACAAAACGTTGCAGACACAATACCTCATTGCCACTGAAAACCGATATAGGTTTTTGGGAAGGCGTCTGCTTAACGGAAACAAGTCAGAAGACCTGCCGTGCATTTATTTTAATAGCTTTCGAGGAAAGAGCTATAAAATGCCGGCACAAGCAACTTCTGCTTTTTATTGCCCATTTTTTTATTTGTCAGACTCCTCGTGGGCTATTTGGTACTGTTTATCAAATATGCTTTGTTATGTTACGGCCTTTAGTTCTGTTCTGGTTTATTTTTATGATGGTTACGCTGAGGGCGCAGTCCCGGCTCGACAGCACGCAGCGTATACCTGAAATACTCGTTCAGGCCGAATATTTTAGGGAGGTATTAAAACCCCAGCGTTTGTCGGGTAAATTGCTTCAAGGACTCAGTACACATTCTGTTGCAGATGCTATTCGTTATTTTTCAGGGGTACAAATAAAAGATTACGGCGGGGTGGGCGGTGTTAAAACAGTAAACATACGTAGTATGGGATCGCATCACGTAGGCGTATTCTATGATGGAATCCAGCTGGGTAACGCGCAGAACGGCCAGGTCGATTTAGGCAAATACTCACTCGACAATATGGAAGCTGTTGTATTGTATGCGGGCCAAAAAAGTGATCTTTTCCAATCAGCACGTGACTTCAGTACATCCGGCTCCATTTATCTGCACACGCGTCGGCCCCGCTTTGAATCGGATAAAAATTACAATTTGATCACGACATTCCGAACCGGTTCTTTTGGGCTTGCGAATCCTTCTTTGTTATGGGAGCAAAAGCTCGGTAGCCGGGTGAATATGTCGTTTAATACAGAAGGGGTATATGCTACCGGAAAGTACAAATACCGTGACAAAAAAATACTCCCTTCCGGTGAAGTCGCATATGATACCACAGCTGTACGTCATAACGGAGATATCCGGTCGGTGCGTGGTGAGCTCGCTTTTTTTGGTACTACCGACACCGACCAATGGAATACAAAAATATATTTTTATGATTCGGAGCGAGGAATCCCGGGAGCAGTTGTCAATAATGTTTACAAACGTGGCGAACGACAATGGGACCGCAATTTATTTGTTCAGGGCTCTTTTCAAAAAATCCCGAGTGATCGTTACCGTATGAAGATTAGCGGAAAGTATGCGCATGATTACACTCGCTTTCTGCGGGAGGACCCCAAAGAGTTGCCGATAGATAATGCATACCGTCAACAGGAAGGGTATGTTTCGGCTGTGCAACTCTATTCGATTTTCACCTATTGGGATTGGTCGCTTGCAACCGATTTTCAATGGAATAAGCTCGATGCGAATTTGCAGGAGTTTGCCTATCCCGTGCGATATACAGAGATGATTGCATTGGCGACACATCTCAAATTGGGCAAGTTGAATATGCAGGGCAATTTGCTTGCTACC
>JAVWBH010000184.1:0-6087 GCA_036649595.1 Bacteroidales bacterium | reverse complement strand
GATTTTCCCTTCGGTTGTAAAATTATGAATGATATCACCTGTGATCACGCCACCGTTTCCATCACCATCACCATTTCCGCCGCCGTTTCCGTTATCCGGACTTTCGCCCTGAATAGCCACCAGGGTTGTTTTATAGGAAGATAAAGCAGCTTTCAAAGCCGGATTCACAGCATAAGAAGCATCATCTACGGCATTATTAAAAGTCCATTTAAAATCACCGCCATTCATACGGCCGGCATATTTTGTTACAACATCAACCACTTCATTTGTTTCATGCGCATTGTAGTGATACATAACAGAGGCATCCGTATCGAAGTTATTGTATTTATGGGCGCCTTTTTTAGTCTGTAGACCGGTTGGGACCTTTTCATCACGCACAACAGCAACATATGCGTCAAAATGTACCAGATTTGCCGCACTGTAAGGTGCAAACGTATAGTTTCCGGTCAGGTAATTATCGAATGCTTTAATAATGCCGCCGTCTTCTTTGGAGAAAGTTGGTGCATCCTTTTCGTCAGTTCCCATTTTTGTATCGGTTCCCTGCATCGAAATCATCATGGGGTTTTTACAATTGCGGAAATAATTTTTTTCTACGAAAACAGAGGATCCGGATGTGGCACCCACCCCGTATTTTGCGATTCCGTCATAGTAGTTGTTATATACATGGGCAGAGTAAAAACGAACGCGCGGATGGCGTGAATCAGAATGGTCATACCAGTTATGGTGATATGAGATGTAAAGTCCGTCTGTTGTATCTTCACTTAATCCTAACAAATTGCTCTTACCCGAATCCCAGAAATGGTTGTAAGAGAATGTTACGTAAGTAGATGTTTTACAATCCAGAGCTCCGTCTCCTTTTGCCTGATCAGAATCGCCTCCGGCATCGCCATAAAAGAAATCACAATGATGCACCCAGACGTAATCGTTATTCTGCTGCAAACTGATATTATCGCCTTCACTGCTGTTACAATTCATCGTACCTACATTTCGGACTTCAATATTCGTCGCATTTTTAATACGTATACCCCACCCGTCTAATACGGCATCTTCGCCGATTCCTTCGAGCGTAATGTAACTTGAGACATTCCTGTTGTTTTCAACGACAATATCGCCATTAAGCATTTCTGCAAGATCGGTAATCTGCCCGACAAAACGGACAATGAGCGGGCGCAGATCACGTCCTTTCTTAAAACCATCCAGAATTGCCTGTAACCCGACACACGGATTTGCATTCGCCCCTGTTACGTCAAGCGAAATAGTATTTTTTGTTTTTTCCGTAACGTACAAAATCACTGCGTTATTTTTTGGGGTACCGTCAGCCTGATAAGCGCCCGGCATTCTTCCGTTTGAAAAAGCAAAACCTGACCGATCATACGATGCAACGCTCAGCAAAGCGGTTTCTGCACCTACGCCCTCAACACCATCCGTTACAGGCTTCACTT
Source organism: Bacteroidales bacterium (assembly GCA_036649595.1). Lineage (GTDB taxonomy): Bacteria > Bacteroidota > Bacteroidia > Bacteroidales > JAUNSR01 > JAUNSR01. The sequence goes on along the minus strand of JAVWBH010000184.1, from coordinate 4,645 downwards.
TAAACGTATAATTACCGGCCTTGAGGCCCGGCATATCTGCCCTAAAATAGGTTCCGTAACTACGAATAAGTTGATCATCTATTTTTTTGTCAGTGATTCCTTCTCCGCTATAATACACATGGTAACTATCGGCATCTGCCAGCGGTGTCCACTTTACAAACGCAGATTCGAGCCATCCTGCCGATTCAAGAATATTTACAGATTGAGCCCTTAAAAAAGTAGTCGTTAATAAGAGTACTGCAATAAAAAGTAGTCGTTTTGTCATTTTTCTGATATGATTTAGTTTGAATTAATGATTTGCAGATCAATTCGTTGATTTCTACTTACAAATGTACAGACGGATCACACCCCCGGATGTCTATTTTTTGTCTAATAATGTAGAACTATTGAGTGTGGCTGATTTTTAACGAGGTGGATTTTTAGCGTCCACACAAAATAAGGTTCTATATAACAACATTTTACACCAATACGCATCGCATGTATAAAACCATCTCTTATATCAGTTGTTTATCTATAAATAACAACCGTTCAAACTATGAAAAAGATTGTACTATTACGACATGGAGAAAGTATCTGGAATAAAGAGAATCGCTTTACCGGCTGGACAGATGTGGATTTAAGCGAGCAAGGGATATCGGAAGCAAAACAGGCCGGAGAATTATTAATACAAAACGGTTTTATCTTTAACCGTGCTTATACTTCATTTCTTAAGCGGGCAATCAAAACGCTGGATATCGTATTAGACCGAATGAACATGGATTGGCTGCCTGTTGAAAAAAGCTGGCGTCTGAACGAAAAACATTACGGCGCACTTCAGGGATTGAACAAAGCGGAAACAGCTAAAAAATATGGCGAAAAACAGGTTTTGCTATGGCGAAGGAGTTATACGGTAGCACCCCCGGAATTAGCGTTTGACGATCCCCGTAATCCGCGCTTCGATATTCGATATCGCATCATTCCGGATAAAGAACTACCCTTAACAGAATCATTGCAAGATACCGTTGAGCGGGCAATGCCCTATTGGCGCGATACGATTTATCCGTCTGTCAAGAATAACGACCAGGTGCTTGTGGTTGCACACGGCAATAGTTTGCGGGCAATTGTAAAACACCTGAAACATATCAGTGATGAAGAGATCGTTCATCTGAATATCCCGACCGGCATTCCTTATGTATTTGAATTTGACGACAATAACAATCTGATAAAAGATTATTACCTGGGGGATCCCGAAGAATTACGGCGAAAAATGGAAAATGTTCAAAATCAAGGAAAAATCAAATAGACTATCGGCAGTCAGCAACCATCTTTTTTAATCTTGATATTATAAAACACAAAAAAAAACGCTGGTTCCCATTATTTTTTGGAGAACCAGCGTTTTCAGTTAATTTACTTCAAAACCGTATCCGATTTATCTATACAAACAACATCCCGGTAACTGTTCATAAACATCCGCATTTGCCGAATCTTTTGCCGTATCATGTCCAACATGGGCTATTGCCTTGCTGACAGCATCCATATTCGTAGCCTGCGAATCAAATTCGACCTGAAGCTGTTTGGTTTTTATCTCCCATTCGGCACGCTTTACCCCCGTTACCGACAGGGCGGCATTTTGGATCCGCTCTTTACACATCCCACAACTACCCTGTACTTCGAGCGTTTGTATTTCCAGACCGGATTTCTGCACATCTTTTGCCGTATCCTGATTCATCATACTACGTTTACCTTCTAACTGTGCATTTGCATCCACCGTAAATACGCCGTTCATTACAATCTCTTCTCCTTCTTCTAAGCCGTCTGTCACAACATATAAATTTTGTAATGCAGGCCCGAGAGTTACTTCCCGCAGCATAAACGCAGAAGATTGTATTCCGGTTTGGCGCACATAAACAACAGATCGTTTTCCGGTCCATAATACCGCCGACTGGGGAATAACCAATTCGTCCTGATATTGCGATAGAGATGCATTCACTTCTGCCGTTGCATACATTTCAGGCTTTAATTCCATATTCGGATTGTTTAGGTCAACACGTATCCGGGCAGTACGCGATACCGGATCAATGATCGGATCAATAAAAGAGATTTTACCTTTGAATTGCTTGCCGGGCAAAGCCTGTAGCGTAAAATTAACTTCTTCATTTAGCTGTAGAAAAGGCAAATCTGTTTCATATGCATCAAAAACACCCCACACGCGCGAAAGATTTGCAATATCAAACAATACACCGCCCTGAGACACATAATCGCCGACATTCACTTTCTTTGCTAATACCACTCCATTTACAGTAGCCTGAATAGAAATTATCGGCGACACTTTTCCGGACTGCTCAATAGCTGCTATTTGAGAATCTGTCATTTTCCAGTTACGCAGCTTTTCGCGCGTAGCATCAATAAGAAGAGGTTGTTTGGTATTTAATGCAACCAATAATTCCTGTTGTGCATTCAATAAATCAGGAGAATAAATAGTACCCAATGACTCGCCTTTCCGAACGGGTTGGCCGGTAAAATCAACCTTAAGCGACTCTATCCGACCGCTTACATGTGCAGTCTGAGATTGGAGGCTACGTTCGTCGGATGTTATTTTCCCATAAAGCCGAATCTTTTTAGCCCCATTATTCCGCACAACAGGAGTTGTCCGGATATTAGCAAGAGCTATCGCTTCTTCTGACAATTGAATTGCATTGGGATCAATTTTCTCATTATCAGATGTTCCTCCCATACGAAGAGGAATCAGATCCATCGCACAAATAGGGCATTTTCCGGGTTTATCCATTTTTATCTGAGGATGCATCGAACAGGTCCATACACCGGGTTCTGTTTCCTCTAATTCATGTTCACCATGATCAGGATGTGTATTCTGTCCGCCAAAAATCAACATACCACTTAGAAGTCCTACTATTCCGATCAGGAAGTAATGTACCATTCGTTTCTCTAAAATCTTTTTTATACTATTCATTATTCTTCTGTATTAAAATTATTTGCAATCATTTTCCATACTCCGGCCGACAGAATATTATATTCACTGACCGACTCTGTTTTTTTAAAGTTTAATTCCCGTAACTGACGCTCAATTTGAATAATATCGGTCAGATCGGCCTTACCTGCTGTAAATTCGGCCGTTACCAGATTCAGCGTAGCGTATACCAGTTTAATCTGACGGTCATAAAGTTTAATCTTGCGATCTTTATCTTCCATCTGCTGCCTTAAAGAGAAATAAGAGGCGCGTAACATATTATATGTATTCTGATATTTTAATTGGCTCATTTGGATATAATAACGATTTTCACGCTCTCTGGCCTTGTATTTATTCCGGAAAACAGGCAATGATATTTTAATCATTGGCATCAGCATATCTTTACCGTTCATCGACGGATCTGCCGGCATCTTGCCCATAGGCATTTTGTCATTATCCAACTTTCCATTTATCATATACTGAACTCCGACACCAAACATAGGCATCCCCATTTTCTTATCCATCTCTAATTTTGCCAACGCAACTTGCTCTTCTGCTTTGGCCATTGCCAGCATAGGATTGCGTGTAAGCAACAGGGTATCAAAGTCGGTATCTTCCCAGATTTGCCTTTTCAACGACAATGTATCGGGAAGTTGCACGGCTAATCCCTGATCACGGTTCAGTAGCCGATTAAAATTTGCCTCAGCAGCCTTCTTCTCTGATAATGTGGTTTCCAGCTCATTTTCTAATTCGAGTATCTCTATTTGAATACCTAACACATCAGAAAGAGCTCCCCCTGAGTTAGCCATTCCGGTGCTTTGCATCGATTCGGAATTCTTATTCGGAGCCATTCCGCCCATTCCTCCCACTCCGTTCATACCACTCATACCTTCGGCAACAGCAGGAGCAGCAGCAACCGGATTTGCCATCGCCGGTAATCGGGATGCAGCCGATGCAGTGGGTGATGCTGTAACTTTTTGTATGGCCATAGATTCTATACGTCGCAAAAGTTCTAACTGCGAATGAAGATACCGGACTTGCTCTTTTAACTTAAGAAGCGTATACCATTGACTCTCCACCTCATAATCAAGAAGCAGTTTTTTCTCTCTGAAAGCTTCGAATTTCATTTTAGACATTTCCTGTGCCTCTGTCCGGGCTGCTTTTTTTGTTCCGAACCAGGGGAACATCTGCATTAATTCGATATCGCCGATTTGCTTTCCCATCACCTGCTCCATGGGTTGCAGAAGGAAATTAAAAGAGATCTCGGGATCATTATAAGCACCTGCCTGCGCAATCTTTTCGACAGATGCTTTATAATCGTAAAAAACAGCCTCCAAATCAGGATTATTGCGGGTAGCTTCTTCCATATAGAAAGAAAGGCTATCCTTTTGCTCATTTGCCTGAAGTGGGAATGCCGACAGAAAAAAAGACAGAATTAATATGATTCCGTATATATTATTCATGAGTTTCATTTATATATCATTTAATTTTTTAACATTAAGGTATAAATGCGCCATTTATATACCCTATCTTGGGTCTCTCTGCTTTAGGTGAGCTATGGCGGTTTCATCATCATACGCTTTAATTGATTAATTCTTTGGGTAATTTTTGGTTCGTTTGTTTCCGAATAGTGCTTTCACGCCACCAACATTGTAAAACAGGCACGATAAACATAGTCATCGACTGAATCAACATCCC
>JAVWBH010000183.1:0-6095 GCA_036649595.1 Bacteroidales bacterium | reverse complement strand
GGTTATTAATAAGCTTTTAATAGGTTATAAACAGCAAAATGTTTATTTATCTTTGCCCTACGAATTATAGAATATGAAGAAACTAACGATAACCGAACTCAACCGTATCAGTAAGGATGAGTTTAAGCAAACTAAAAAGATTCCGTTGATTATCGTATTGGATAATGTGCGGAGTCTCAATAATATAGGTTCTGTATTCCGTACATCGGATGCATTTCTGGTAGAAGCAATCTATTTATGCGGCATCAGCTCGCCTCCGCCAAATCCGGAGATTCATAAAACAGCACTCGGCGCAGAAGATTCTGTAGACTGGGAGTATTTTGAAGATACTCACAATGCTGTTGATAAGTTGAAATCAAACGGATATACCGTATATGCAGTCGAACAGGTTTCAGGCAGTATGATGCTTGATAAAATACAGCTGGACAGCGAATTGAAGTATGCGGTGGTTATGGGGAATGAGGTAAAAGGTGTTCAACAAACAGTTGTTGATAAGTGTGACGGCTGTGTGGAAATCCCCCAGTTTGGTACTAAACATTCGTTGAATGTATCCGTAACTACGGCTCTTATTATATGGGATTTTTTCCAACAGCTGCATGATGGTATAACTGAATAGTCCGACTCGGGGTCTGAATAAAGTCCGGGTTTTGATATAATGCGCATAAAAAAAGGGTGGAAATTTTTATTCCACCCTTTTCTATATCATTCCGTACTCTACTAGTACGCATATCTTCTCGATATCTTTATCTTTTCCGTCTGGTTCCCAGTGTGACTTCAGGCTGACTCCGAATAGTTTTCCGAATCCTTGCCAGAATCCGGCGGCAAAACTACCCAGATAGGCTTGTATGAGAGAATAAGAAGATGATTTGCATTCGCGGTCTATTAAACGCACCAATAACTTTCCTTGTCGGAAAGTGAGTTTTTTAAGTGTTGGTTTATACGTCTCGAATAATTCGGACTGCATTTTCTTTAAATGTTTGTCACGCGCCTTTTCTGTGGGTAATGTCTCAATATATTCATAGGTTTCGAGCATGATTCCGTGAATGAGTTTTGCCAGCGGCAGCGTTTTTTTTACATCCCTCACATCTCTCCAGTAAAGATTTTCTTCTTTCTTGCTTTTGAATATTTTTTTAGGAAAACACACTACTGTACGAAGTTGAGCCAGAATAACCGTATCTCCGTTTACCACAATACACCGACGCAGGTTACCCGGCAGATCGTTAATAACCATCTGCGCTGCTGATTTCTGCGGAAAGAAAAACAACAATAAAAACAGGATTGTCAGTAAGTTCTTCATAATCGATACGAAAATAATATTTTCTGTTATGTGTTGTATTGCAAAGACCCAATATATAACAATTTTAGTGCATTTATGGCACATCTTTTTGGTTCGCATTGATAAAAAAAATTATAAGGAATTAAACCACCTTGTTATTAGAGTGTTATAAGAACAAAAATACAACCGATGAATACCAGGAAAACGCGATTGATACTCTTCCTTTTTTTCTGGATTCTACGGACTCCTCTTCTTTTGTTGGGTGCAGAACCGGCTCCTTGGTCAGACGTACGGTCATTAGGAATCGCCCGTATTGTTTCTCCTGTCCATTCTTTTGTCAATCCGGCTTCTTTAAGTTTATTACCCGAACGGCGGCTGCTTTTTTCATACCAAAACAGATTTTTAGTGAAGCAGCTTTCCTCTCTTACGGCATGTTATCAGCAACCAACCAAATGGGTTGATTTTTCTGCTTTAATAAACTATTTCGGATATGATTTATATCATGAAATCAGATGTGGAATAAATGTTAGTAAAGTGTTGAAACCGGGATTATCCCTTGGTGTCAGAATCTATTATTTTAGAATGGATTATATTGACAATCAGGATGTTGTTTCTGTTGTATCAGGTGATATAGGGATGCAATACCAGCCTGTTGATAACTTTCGGGCAGGCTTTCTGATCAGTAACCCGTTTCGGGTTTCTTATAAGCAAGCCGGACGCGAATATGACTTGCCGGTAGTGATGCAAATAGGCGCCGAATTTGGTTTAACTCAAAGCTGCAATATTTTAGCCGGCGTAGAAAAGGATACCCGATATCCGATCTGTTTTAAAATAGGAATAGCCTATGAGGTAATCAGTCAGTTTGAACTGCGGGCCGGATTGCTTACCTCTCCACTAATGCCTACGGGTGGCATCGGGTATCGATTGGGTGATTTTAAAACAGATATTGCAGTTGCCTTCCATACCTCATTAGGAACTTCTCCTTCTTTCTGCTTTAGTTATTATTTTTGATATAATTATAATATTATTGATAGTTAAATTAATTATGAACAGGTTGATTATTTTGTTATCAACAATTTTCTTCTTTCTGTTTATAACTTTTCAATATGCTTATTGTCAGATTGAACAGTGGAGATATGTGCTTATAGAACGGATGGATGCAGAAAATGATCAACAAGATATCAACAACGTTATCGAACGATTAAGTGAGGTTATTAACAATCCAATTTTAATTAATATTACGAATAAAGAAGAGCTCGAACAGATTCCTTTCCTGTCAGACCGACAAATAGAGAACCTGCTCTATTACCTTTATGTTTACGGAGAGATGAAGAGTATCCATGAACTTCGGATGGTAGAAGATTTTGATCTGGCTACGATTGAACTTGTATCCCCCTTTTTTAAGGTTGAGCCCCGGCAAAAAGAAGATAAAAGGAGTGTTGAAAACCTGTTGAAAGGCGCCCGTCATCAACTGATAATACGTTATGACAGAAGTCTTAATGAAAAAGAAGGATATGTTGATAAGTCTGATTCCGTTCTTTTGTCGAATCCGAATAAACAATACCTGGGATCGCCTTTTTATAGTTCGGTAAGGTATCGGATGGAATATCCCGAACAGTTCAAAATAGGGTTGGTAATGGAAAAGGATGCCGGAGAAAAAGGAATCGGTTACTGGTCTGGTTTTCTGCAATTGAAAAATCGCGGCATGTTGAAAAATCTGATAATAGGAAATTATAAAGTGCGTATGGGAGCGGGGCTAGTTATCAATAATGGTTTTTCAATGGGTAAAAATATGATGGGGTCGAATCTGATATCCCGAAATCAAGGTATTACACCTCATGCTTCGGTTGATGAATATAACTACCTGCAGGGAATCGCTGCTGAAATAAAATTATCCAGGTGGCTGTTAACGATGTTCTGGTCTTACCGGAGTTTGGATGCCCGAATAGAAAATGATACGATTAGTTCTATAAAAAAAGACGGATTGCATAACCTGTATCGGGAAAAGCAGAAAATAAATCAGGCAAATATGATTTCAGCAGGCATGCATATCGGATATAAGGGGAGCTTTTATCAGATCGGTTTTTCTGCTTTTTATCATGTTTTCAACAAGACTTATTTTCCGGATTTACGCTTATATAATCTTCATTATTGGCGTGGCAGACGAAATGGAAATGCAGCTGTCGATTATCAGATAAGAAAATATGGACTTCTTTTTTCGGGTGAAGTCGCGATTTCCCAAAATGGAAAGCCCGCGTGTGTGAATGCGCTCTCTTATACACCTGCGCCGGATCTGACACTGACTTTTATTCAGCGTTTCTATCATAAGGAATATCATAGCTGGTTCGGGAAAAGTTATTCGGAAGGTTCCGAATTAAATAATGAATCCGGTATAGCCATTTATGCGGGATATAAACCCTTTTCTTTTCTTGAATTTAGCGGAGGAATCGATATGTTTCGATTTGACTGGCCCAGATTCGGCATTGATGCTCCGTCTGCCGGCTATGATGTTTCTTGTCAGATAAGTTATCAACAATGTGAAAAACTCCGGCTTAACTTGCGCTATAAGTTGAAACAGAAGGATAAGAACCGATCTGACGCTCCCGATTCATTAGCGCATATCCAACGTTATCAACGGCATCAGCTGGCTTTTTCTCTTCATAGTACTCTGTCTGAATCATTTTTTTTTCGAACCGGTATCGAGTCCGTTTTATATCACTTCGAACGCGAGTCGCCATCCAAGGGGTGGCTCATATCGCAAAGTGCAGGATATCGAAGGGCCGGATTTCCGTTGCAGGCCGATTTATCGTGTGCTTTTTTTGATACCGACAATACGGCAACCAAAGTTTATTTATCCGAGAAAAACGTATTATATGGTTTTGGTATTCCGTCATTTTATGGCAACGGGATGCGGGTAGCATGTCATTTTCGTTATGATCCGCGTAAATGGCTTACTTTCTGGCTTAAAATTGCCCATACTTCTTATTTTGACCGTAAGGAGATCGGTACTGCCCTCGAATTGATACAAGGCAATACAAAAACAGATTTGTGGACGCAAGTGCAACTGAAGTTTTAACAATTACGATTGTTTTTGCGTGGCTATCGGATGCTTCAGAAAGCAGATATTCTTTATATTTGAGGATAAGTAAATCTATAAAAAAGAATTAAACCATGCCAACATCTTTATTTGGTTCAATCATATTCGGCCCGATTCACAGTCGCCGTTTGGGGGTATCGCTGGGAGTAAATCTATTACCTGCTACCGGAAAGGTTTGTTCGTTCGACTGTATCTATTGTGAATGCGGATATAATGCTGAGCGCAGGGGCGGAAAATTACCTGCTAAAGAAGAAGTCATTGCTGCTCTTGACCAGAAACTGCAACAGATGGCATCGGAAGAGAAGCCGCTCGACGTTATCACTTTTGCCGGAAATGGCGAGCCTACCGTGCATCCTGATTTTGCAGAAATTATAGATGCTACCATTCGGCTTCGGAATCGTTTTTACCCGTTGGCCAAAGTAAGTGTCTTATCCAATTCAACCCGTATCGACCGTCTCGACGTATTTGCCGCCCTCAATAAAGTTGATAATAATATTTTAAAACTTGATTCGGTTTTTCAGGAAACGGTTGATCTCATTGATGCTCCTAATCAGGAAAATTTTAATGTTGATAACCTCATTGAAAACCTAGCGGCATTTCGGGGTAACCTGATCATACAGACCATGTTCCTGCGCGGAGAACATAACGGAAAAGTTGTTGATAACACGACTCCGAAGGAAGTAGAGGGATGGCTTGATGCATTGAAAAAAATCAAACCCCGGCAGGTAATGGTTTATTCATTAGACCGCCCTACGCCCGAGCAAAAACTTCAGAAAGTATCTAAAGAGGAATTAGAGCAGATTGCGGCCAAAGCGCGGGAGCTTGGTTTTTATGTAACCGTATCGTAGGTATATATTGCCATTAATTAATTTATAGGAGGGTGAGCCCTCGTATCATACCGGACTCATTTTGTTTAATATCCAAAAGCAGGTCTTTCGCTTTTCAATAAACAAGAAGAAGGCATGCCAAAAGCATGCCTTCTTCTTTATCTTCCTTTGATAATTTTTTTTATTTCATTCAGCTTATTCAGAGCTTCAATCGGAGTCAGGTTATTTACATCCAGGTGATTTATTTCATCTCGTATCTGACTTAAAACAGGATCATCGAGCTGGAAGAAACTTAGTTGTACTCCGTCACGATTACCGGCTATCTCTTTGACCGGCTTGGATATTCCGTTTTGGCGGTTATCCGTCTCCAGCTGTTTCAGTATTGCGTCTGCCCTTTTTACAATGCTTTGCGGCATCCCGGCCATTTTTGCTACATGAATACCGAAGCTATGTTCGCTACCCCCTTTTACGAGTTTGCGCAAGAAGATCACTTTGTTTTCAACTTCTTTTACCGATACGTTGTAATTTACAATCCGATGGAATGTTTTTTCCATCTCATTCAATTCATGATAATGGGTTGCGAAAAGAGTTTTTGCCCTTCCTTTCGGATTTTCATGAATATGTTCTACAATAGCCCACGCAATTGAAATACCATCGTAGGTACTTGTACCGCGCCCGAGTTCATCGAATAAGATAAGACTTCGTTCGGATATGTTATTGAGAATATCGGCGGCTTCATTCATCTCTACCATAAAAGTAGATTCACCTACCGATATATTGTCGGAGGCGCCTACTCGGGTAAATATTTTATCAACCAAACCTATTTTTGCGGCTTGTGCCGGAACGAAACTTCCGATTTGAGCCATGAGTGTGATCAGCGCCGTTTGTCGCAGAA
>JAVWBH010000182.1:0-6103 GCA_036649595.1 Bacteroidales bacterium | reverse complement strand
GTTTACATTGCAACGCTTTGTTTTTATTAAGACAAAAGTTATGCTACGAGTACATTCCTATGAATCTATGGGCACCCACGATGGTCCGGGGCTGCGGTTGGTAGTCTTCGTACAGGGATGCCGCTTTAATTGTCTGTATTGTGCCAATCCGGATACAATCTCTACAGTAGGAGGAAAAGACACTCCGCTCGAAGAGATATTGCGAATGGCAAAAAGCGAAAAAGCATTTTTTGGAAAAAAAGGCGGCGTAACGGTTTCCGGAGGGGAACCAACATTACAGGCAGCTGAACTAAAGGTTTTATTCAAAAAACTAAAAGAAGAGGGTATTAATACCTGCCTGGACACCAACGGAAACAATATGAACGACGATGTGCGCGAATTATTGGAATACACCGATTTGGTTCTTTTAGATATTAAACATATGGATCCTGATCAACACCGGGTTATTACAGGACGCGGCGTAGAAAACACGCTTCGTTTTGCCGACTATCTGCGTGAAAAAGGAATTCCGGTATGGTTACGTTATGTTTTGGTTCCGGGATTAAGTGATCAGCCGGAAGCATTAAAACAATTAGGCGAATACTTCAAGGATTTCGATAATGTCGAACGCCTGGAAATACTGCCTTACCATACATTAGGTAAGCATAAATATGAACACATGGGACGCGCGTATAAATTGGAGGACACGCCAAGTAATACCGAAGAACAACTTGAGTTCGCAAAAGAATTGCTTACTCCGTACTTTAAATATGTTCAGGTTAACTGATCTTTAAATAAGACAATAAAAAAGCAGGTTCGAAACTTATCCGAACCTGCTTTTTTTATTGTCTTATTTTAATTCTGGCCTTTCTTCTTTTCTATTTGCTGATGAACAATGGCATCCATCACAGCAACGGCAGTCAGATTAACAATATCCCGCACAGAACTTTCATTGCCTGTAAAATGGATCGGTTTATTCAATCCCATCTGGATAGGACCGACAGACTCGCAAGCATCCATTTCCATTAACATTTTATAGGCTGTATTCGCAGAGCTCAGATTCGGGAAGATCAGCGTATTCACCTCCTTACCGGCCAAACGGGTAAACGGATACATTTTATCACGCAACCCCCGGTTTAAGGCAAAATTCACCTGCATTTCTCCGTCAATAGCCAAGTCAGGATAACGTTCTTGCATAATCCGCACGGCCTCATGCACCTTTAACGGACTACCCTCTTTATCTGCTCCGAAGTTAGAATACGAAACCATTGCCATAACCGGGTCATCGGCAAAGAAAGACACGGCATTCTTTGTCAACCGCGCAATGTCTACCAGCGTATCTGTAGACGGATGGCGGTTAATCAGCGTATCCGCTACATAGAATGTTCCTTTTTTAGTATTCAGAATATGCATGGTTCCGAAATGGTTATATCCTTCGCGAATACCAATCACATCCTTGGCAATCTTACAGGTTTCAGAATATTTGCTTTGTATTCCGGTAAGGAAAGCATCGGCATCTCCGGCTTCCACCATCATCATCCCAAAATAGTTGGCATCATACATTTTCTCGATCGCATCGCAATAAGTATACCCCTCGCGCGAACGTTTTTTCGACAACAATGCAGCATAATGTTCGCGGCGACTCAGCTCTGCTTCCGAGCGGAAAGAAAGAATCTCCATCCCTTCGAGCGAAATATTCTCTTCTTCTGCGATTCGGTGAATCTGAGCGGTATTACCTACCAGGATAGGGAAACAGATACCCTCTTCGCGTGCCTGAGCGGCTGCTTTAAGCATATTCACATGCGTAGCCTCGGCAAAAACAACACGTTTCGGTTCTGCTTTCGCCATATCATAGAAACTGCGAAGCATCTTATTATCATATCCCATCAATTGGTTCAGACCGTCTTCATATGCTTTCCAGTCTGTAATCGGACGCCGGGCAACACCGGATTCCATTGCAGCACGCGCTACCGCTGCCGATACTTTTGTAATCAGGCGCGGATCCATTGGCTTCGGTAAGATATACTCAGGTCCGAACTGTAGCTTATGCATGCCGTAAGCGGCATTCACCACATCCGGAACCGGTTGTTTTGCCAGTTCTGCGATTGCATATACGGCAGCCAGTTTCATCTCTTCATTGATACTCCGGGCATGGGTGTCCAAAGCACCGCGGAAAATATACGGGAATCCCAGCACGTTATTGATCTGATTCGGATAATCAGAACGGCCGGTTGCAAAAATCAGGTCGGGACGCGATGTTTTCGCCTTTTCATACGAAATCTCAGGATTCGGATTCGCACAGGCAAAAACAAGCGGATTATCGTTCATCGAACGGATCATATCTTGTGTCAGCACATCGGCAACAGAAACGCCCAAAAATATATCGGCGCCTACCATGGCATCTTCGAGAGTTTCGATATCACGGCGGTCGGTTGCAAACTCCGCTTTTGCCGGAGCCAGATTAGGGCGATCTGTACGGATCACACCTTTCGAATCGACCATCACGACATTCTCTTTCCGAATACCAAGGGCCATATATAAGCGCGTACAAGAAGATCCGGCAGATCCGGCTCCATTGACAACGAGTTTACAATCTTCAATTTTCTTACCGGCCAACTCGAGCCCGTTAAGCAGTCCGGCTGCCGAAATAATCGCAGTACCATGTTGGTCATCATGCATAACCGGAATATCCAGTTCTGCTTTCAGGCGCGTTTCTATTTCAAAACATTCGGGAGCTTTGATATCCTCCAGGTTAATTCCTCCAAAGGTAGGGGCAATGGCTTTTACGGTCTGAATAAATTTTTCAGGATCTTTTTCATTCACCTCGATATCAAAAACATCAATACCGGCAAAAATTTTAAAGAGCAGCCCCTTCCCTTCCATAACCGGCTTTCCGGCTTCGGGACCGATATCACCTAATCCCAATACAGCAGTTCCGTTAGAGATAACCGCTACCAGATTCCCTTTGGCGGTATAATCATATGCTTTTTGCACATCTTTTTCAATCTCCAGACAAGGCACTGCTACCCCGGGTGTATAGGCCAAAGAGAGGTCTGTCTGAGTACTATACGGCTTGGTAGGAACAACCTCAATCTTGCCGGGTTTTCCCATACTATGGTAATGAAGAGCGGCTTCTTCTTTTGTTCTTTTAATTTCTTTCATGAGTAATTCGTATTGTATTTTACTAAGGTTCGTAATTATGAATAACGCAATGTTACTAAATTTTTCAGAACAAAATCAATAATTGAGCAAATTTATCGTAACCGATTGCACATTTATTTTAGATTCAGCCGGCTCATCAAAGCATCCCGGTAACTACCTCCGATCGGTAGTTTTATACCGGCTACCGTCACATTATTCCCTTCAATATCTTCTATATGATGGAAGGATATAATGTATGATTTATGTATACGCAAAAATAAGTTGGAGGGCAATTGTTCTTCCAGACTTTTCAGCGAATACAAAGCCGTAATACGCCGCGTAGAGGTATGAAATGTAACATATTCATGCTGCCCTTCAATATACAGCAAATCCGAATAATTGATTTTATAAATCTTATAGTCGGCCTTTACGGTCAGAAAATCCTGTGCAGGTTTAATATCGGGCGTATCTTCAGTGGCAATCGGATCAGCGGTATTTTTTTCGGCAGGCACATAACGGCCAATTTTTTCGACAGCCTTGTTTATAGCCTGAAAGAAACGGGGAAACCCGATGGGTTTGAGCAAATAATCAACCGCACCGAGTTCATAACTATCAATGGCATATTCAGAATAAGCAGTGGTAAATACCACTGCCGGCATGTTCTTCATGCTTTTCACTAACTCCAGCCCTGTTATATCCGGCATATGAATATCCAGCAACAATATATCGATCTGATCTTTCTGAAGATGAGTCATTGCCTCGAATGCATTTGAGCAAGCTGCAACCAATTCAAGCGAATCGATCTTAGAGACATACCCGGTAAGTAATTTACGGGCAAGAAATTCATCGTCCACAATCAGGACCCGGTATTTATCTGAAGTCATATTATTATAGCTTTATTTTCAATTCTGTTCTGTAAAATTGCGAATTATTTTCAATATGGAATGAATATTTCCTGCCATATGCAAGGTCAAGGCGCTTCTGTACATTTACAACCCCGATACCGCCCCGTTCGCTTTGTTTATTAAACACACATGCGGTCTGAGAGTTTTCGGTTACAAATATTAATTCCTTTTCGGTTTGGATCAGGGAGATCCGAATAAATCCGTTCCGGTTATTTTCAAGGCGGCTATGCTTAAAACAATTTTCAATAAGGGGCTGCAGAATCATAGGCGGCAATTTAAAGTCGGGATTACGAATCTCTTTATGAAACTCGATATTCGGATGACTTTCCATACGCATACGTTGAAAATCAATGTAATTATTGATGTATTTTACCTCTTTCGAAATTGATATCTTATCAGTCTGACATTCGTCGGTAACATAGCGAAGCATTTCAGATAATTTCAAGATACTTTCAGCTGCATTTTCATCATTCGTATATACCAATGAATAAATATTATTCAATGCGTTGAATAAAAAATGGGGGTTAATCTGCGCTTTCAGATAACGCAGCTCCATATCGAGTTTTTCATTCTTCAGCAAATCATTTTTGCGACTCGCCTCTTTGGTTTGCGAGAGCAGATAAGAGACGGTCGTTACAGAAAAAGTACCCAAAAACAAGACAACCATTTTAAACATCGGATAAATCATCTCGGGCTTACTCATCTCTTCCGAAATGATAATGAGGTTATTACTGATTAATATCCCGAAAATCCAGAATTCAATTTTAACAGCTGCCCACACCAATATACACACGGTTATGAAAGACGCACCATAGTACAAAAACTGCCGATGAGGACGTAACAATTTTTTTATCAATACACATCTGACAAAACGATCGAGCAATAACATAAAACAAATTGCGATCGTAGAAGAGATGACCGAAATCATCCAGTCAAATCTTAACCCCGAAGAGATTAAAAACAAATAGATGCCCATCCATACCAGGGAGTATTGATGACGGGCAACAAATTGAAGGAAAGGATTTTTATCTTTCATTGAATATGCCAGAATTAGGATAGAATCAGTTTTTATTTGTTAATTTGTTTCACAAAAACAAAGAAGAAGAATAAAGTCTTATTTTATCTTTCTATGTCAAAAATAAGAATTGAGAAGATGCTTAACAAAACCTTTCAACCAATCATCAAGATGCTTCAATCAATAAGAATTTGAAGTCAATATAATCGAATAGATCACCGAAAACCCCTTATTGACCAAATAAAAAGTTTCAGTGAAAATCAGTAATCATTGATTGAATACATTTTTATATATAAAGAGATCTTTATTATTTTGAACTTCGTAAAGTTAAAAAACCGATGTTATTAAAAGGTGTCACAAATAAGCACAAAGCAACAAACATATAACAGATATAATAAATGAGAAAAATTACGGAATTCAAAATGATGACGACGGTGGCCCTTGGAGTCCTGTCTTTCTTTTTTTCCGGCCGCGTAAAAGCACAGGATTCTATTCAGGTGAATCTGGAGCAGGCGCTGGAAATTGCGTTGAGCGATAATCCTACCGTAAAAGTAGCAGAAAACACGATTGAGCTAAAAAAATTCGTTAAGTATGAGAATATCGGGAGCCTGCTTCCGAATATTTCCGCAAACGGATCATTATCGCATGCAATCGAACTTCAGAAAGTGAAAACGAGTTTCGCTCCCCAACCGGTAGCATTTGGCCAACGAAATTCAATATCAGCTAATATGAGTCTTTCACTTCCATTGATAGCACCTCAGCTATGGAAAACGATTCAGTTAAATCAAGAAGATATTAAGCTGGCCTTTGAAACAGCCCGTTCTTCTAAGATTGACATGATTAATCAGGTAAAAAGTGCATATTACTCTTTATTACTTGCTCAGGATGCCTATCAGACGTTACTGATCGGATATCAGAATGCAGAACTAAACGCGAAAACCGTTACGGATAAATTTAATCAAGGGCTCGTATCTGAATATGACAAGCTGGTTGCTGATGTGCAATTGCGCAATCAAAAACCACAGGTGGTAAACGGACTAAATGCCGTAAATCTGGCAACCCT
>JAVWBH010000181.1:0-6124 GCA_036649595.1 Bacteroidales bacterium | reverse complement strand
CTATGTAATGTTTGACAAACATTATAAAGCGGAATTAGCCGAATTACAAGAGAAAGGCATGACTAAGGAGGAAGCGGAAGCTGCCTCGCAGTTAATGGCTGAAGCCCGTGAGATGCTTCGCTTATGGGAAGCCGGCGAAAAAGAAACATATGCGATGTGGGAAATGATGAATAACTGGGTATATGCCGGTTTCGATCAGACCTACAAAATGATGGGTGTAGACTTCGATAAGATTTATTATGAATCGCAGACTTACCTTGAAGGAAAAGATAAAGTGCTGGAAGGCCTTGAGAAAAACCTCCTTTATAAAAAAGAAGACGGCTCTGTATGGGCGGATCTGACACCTGAAGGATTAGACCACAAACTGTTGCTTCGAGGTGACGGTACTTCTGTATATATGACTCAGGATATCGGTACGGCAAAAATCCGTTATGCCGATTATCCGATCGATAAAATGGTTTATGTGGTAGGTAACGAACAAAATTACCACTTCCAGGTATTGTCAATCTTGCTGGATCGCCTCGGATTCAAATGGGGTAAAGATCTGGTTCACTTCTCTTACGGAATGGTAGAACTGCCGGAAGGAAAGATGAAATCGCGCGAAGGAACTGTTGTGGATGCGGATGACCTGATGGACGAAATGATTGCCACCGCACGTGAAACATCGCAAGAACTGGGAAAACTGGACGGATGTACTGCCGAAGAAGCAAATGAAATTGCAAAAACAGTAGGACTGGGTGCCTTAAAATATTTTATCCTGAAAGTGGATCCTCGCAAAAACATGACGTTCAATCCAAAAGAATCGATCGATTTCAACGGAAATACAGGACCTTTCATCCAGTATACGCATGCCCGTATCCGCTCAGTATTGCGTAAAGCGGCTGATCAGGGAATCATTATCCCGGCCGAATTACCGACAAATCTTATCATTTCGGAAAAAGAAGAGGGGCTTATTCAGAACCTTGCATCCTTCCCAAGTGTTGTAAAAGATGCTGGCGAGAACTTTAGCCCGGCTGTAGTGGCAAACTATATTTATGACCTGGTAAAAGAATATAACCAGTTCTATCATGATTTCTCTATTCTAAAAGAAGAAAATGAAGGACTTCGTATTTTCCGCCTTGCCTTGTCTGAAAATGTAGCCCGCGTCATCAGAACGGGTATGGGACTATTAGGAATTAATGTTCCGGACAGAATGTAAAATAAACGTCTGTACTTTTTTTAATATACTTAAAGTGTCAGCTTTCACTATTTAACGAGTGGAAACTGACACTTTTTTTAATCTATATACCCCATGAGAGAAATACCTAAACAAGAACTACTGGCCTTTCAACGTCATGAACTGAACGGTGCGATCATTTACCGCAATCTGGCAAAAATCACAAAGAATAAAGCAAATAAAAATATCTTATCCCAACTGGCCGAAAAAGAATGGGAACATTATGAGACCATGAAGGAGATAACAGGGCGCGACCTGCATCCTGTACGGATAAAAATAATTTTCTTTTATCTGCTGGCTCGTATATTCGGATTGGTATTCGGCATAAAATTAATGGAATACAATACGAAACGCGAACAAAAATTATATAAGTCACTCAGCAATCATCCCGATTACCAACACCTGATTGAAGAAGGGGAGGAAAAAGAAACGCTCCTCATCAACGATATTGACGAAGAGCGTTTATATTATATGGGGGCCATTGTATTAGGTCTGAATGATGCTTTAATTGAATTTACCGGCGCACTGGCAGGGTTTGCCTTTGCGTTTCAACATCACCAGATCGTAGCCATGGCCGGAGGTATAACCGGTATTGCGGCAGCCCTCTCAATGGGCGCATCTGAATACATGGCAGCCAAAGCAGATAAGACAAATAAAAGCGCTGTGAAAGCCGCCATTTATACCTGCTCCACTTATCTTATTACCGTCATCCTGTTATTACTTCCATTTATTCTGCTTCAGAATGTATATTGGGGAATCGGGATCTGCCTTTTTATAGCAAGTCTGATTATCGGGACATTCAATTTCTATTATGCCGTTACCCGAAATGAAAATTTCTGGAAACGATTTCTCGAAATGCTTTCAATCAGTTTTAGCGTAGCCTTTGTGAGCTTTGCAATCGGTTGGCTGATGAAGCATTTTACCGGAATTAATATCTGATTTATACTTCGGGGGTTCCGTTTTCAAGATCGGTTGTATGCTTGTGGTGGAGGTGATGATTTGCTTTTTCTTGCAATATCTTATCCGCAATATGATTTGCCTTTTCAACAGCCCCGTTGATATGGTCGAAGATATATTCTTTGCCGATCAATCCGGCAACATGACTTTTTTCGAGGGTAGCCATTACATTCGGACGTACACCCGACAATATGATACGGATATGCTCTTTATGAGATCTGTTGACAAACATTTCGAGATTATGGAGACCAGTAGAGTCTATGAAAGGAACCTTTCGCATACGTAAAATACGAATTATCGGCTTATCGCCAATGATGCGCATCTCTTCATCGAATTTGTTTGCCATCCCAAAGAAAAACGGTCCGTCTATCTCAAAAACTTCAACGCCTTTGGCGACATTAATTTTCTCATCAGATACTCCGGTAACATCCGTGCCCTCAAGTATGCTGATCTCATCGCGTAATACGGAAACGTTAGAAGTTTCGGCCACACGGCGCAGAAACAACAGTACCGCCATCAGAATACTCACCTCTACGGCTACTGATAAATTAAAAACCACAGCCAACCCGACAGTTGTGCAGAGTACGGCTATATCAGATTTGGGATTCTTCATCAGAGATTTGAGCGACGGGATATTACTCATATTATACGCCACTACCACCAACATCCCGGCCAGACACGCGGTTGGTATATGCTGGGCCAGAGAACCTAAGAATAAAAGAATCATCAACACAACAACAGAATGAATAATACCCACCAACGGAGTACGCCCTCCATTGCTGATACCTACCATGGTGCGTGCTACAGCACCCGTAGCGGGTATACCGCCAAATATAGGCGTGATAATATTACCAATACCTTCTGCAACCAACTCCATATTCGAATCGTGACGGTCGCCGGTGGCTCCGTCTGCAACAGAACACGATACAATCGATACAATCGCTCCCATTACTGCGATGGTAATGGCCGACGGGAATAACTGTTCGATGGTTTCCATATTCGGGAATTCGAAATCAGAAAGAGAAAAAGAACCGCCGATCGTAAACCGGTCGCCAATTGTGGTAATACCCTCTATTCCGATAAAGTGCTTCAACACATATGCAATCAGGGTAACGACAATAACGGCAAATAAATAAGGAGGAAATTTTTTAAGAAACTTCGGAACCAACAAAATAATAATGATTGTCGATACGGTTACCATCACGGTAGTCAGATCAATCGTCGATATATGCTGGAAATAGGTTACCCATTTGTCGAGCAAGTTTACCGGAAGATCCAACGGAATTGTTTCTCCCGCTTCATTCACACCGCCGGTGAGTCCTAATGCATCTTTAATCTGAGATGAAAAAATAGAGATTGCAATACCCGTATTCAATCCGATCATAATCGGGTAGGGTATGTATTTAAAGATATTACCAATCTTAAGCCCCCCGATAACAATTTGAATCAGGCCGCCCATCACGGAGGCCACAATCATACCCGATAGCCCGAATTGGGCATATACACTGGCTACAATCATTACGAAAGCACCCGTCGGACCGCCAATCTGAGTCTTTGTTCCACCCAACAGAGATACGATAAAACCGAAAATTACGGCCGTAATCAATCCTTTTTCGGGAGATACTCCGGCTGCTATGGCAAAAGCCAGGGAAAGAGGTAAGGCAACTACGCCTACAATAATACCAGCTACAAGGTCTTTTCTGAACTGTTCAAAAGAATACCCCTTGAATGAAGTCAGAATCTGAGGTTCAAGATATTTCATTTTACCTTAAATACTTATGATGTCTAATAATTAATTAACCTGATTTAGATTGAGTAAGTATTATCAGATCATAGCGTGTAGCGAAATGCACGGGATGAGGAGATAATCGCCTTTTCACAGAGGCGTTTTTCAAAAGAAGGTACAAAGGTAGATATTTAATTTGTCATAAAAAATAAGCCGGATAAAACGATTCGCTCCTTTTATCCGGCCTACAGACTGATTATTTTAATCTTTATAAATCTTTATGGAACGCTCTGCGGCGTTTATGTTGAACTCTTTCAAAATAATCCCATTGTCCCTGCACCTTTTCATTCATTTCCAGTTCCGGATTACTTTCGGCATAGTGATATCCGTTTGCAATAAACTGGGGTATCAACTCGGTAAACAGTAACGCATTAACCCCTTTACTTTGATATTCGGGGTGTACTCCTACCAAATACAGATCGATAACATCGTTTTTACCACGGAGTGCTTTCAGCAGGTGGTACCATCCAAACGGGAAAAGCTTTCCTTTGGCTTTCTGCATCGCTTTGGTCAATGAAGGAATGGCAATACCAAAACCGATCACTTTCTCATTCGCATCCAGAATAACCCGTACACAGTCGAGCCGTACCAAAGGCAGATACATATTAATATAATATTGTATCTGTTTTTCTGTCAACTCGCAAAATCCATACAGATCCGCATAAGCGAGATTGAGCAAATCAAAGATCTGTTTTCCATATTCCTGTACCAACTTCTTCCGGTTGGTAGGTTTCACGACGGTCAGATTATATTTCTTTTTTACCAGTTCGCCAATGCGGATATGCTTGTCCGGAATTGAATCCGGAATAAAGATTTTATACTCTACCCAGTCTACATCTTTCTTATATCCTGATTTCTCGAGATGATCGGCATAATAAGGGTGGTTGTAAATCGCAGAAGCTGTTCCGGGCTGATCAAAGCCTTCTGTCAGACATCCCTCATAGTCGAAATCGGTAAATCCCATAGGACCTATTATCGTTGTCTGCTCCCTTTTTTTTGCCCATTTTTCTACGGCATCCAATAGAGCGTTGCTGACGGAAAGGTCATCCGTAAATTCGATCCAGCCAAAACGGGCCTCCTTTTTTCCGAACTTTTCATTCGAACGGTGATTGATAATCCCGGCTATTCGCCCTACTGCCCTGCCATCGCGATAAGCCATATAATGTACGACCTCACAGAAATCGAAAATAGGATTTTTCTTTTGGTCGAAAGTTCCTAACTCATCTAAAATAAGCGGCGGAACAAAACAATCATTACCCTTATAATGATCCAGACCAAATTGCACAAACTCACGTAGTCCTTTCTTTCCTGAAATTTCTTCAATAACAACAGCCATTGTGTTTGTATATTTTATTTTTGGTTTCGAATTTTAAAGATATATGGTTTACCTCATATATCAAATCAGATCTGCAGATAAAAGAAAAGCTTCGGAAGGAATCCTGTAATAAGATCTCTTCCGAAGCTTTCTGTTTTTCTGTTTTTCCAATTTTACCCGAAAAAACTATTCTTTTTCGCCATAACACAAATCACCGGCATCACCTAATCCGGGTACAATGTAAGCATGGTCGTTAAGCTCTTCATCAATAGCAGCAACCCATATTGTCGTATTTTCCTGTGGGAAAATGCGCGCAATATAATCCACCGCCTGTCTGCTGGCAATAACCGCTGCAACATGGATATGCGCAGGAGTCCCTTTCGAAAGCATTGCCTTATAGGATAATTCCATCGAGCCTCCGGTAGCAAGCATCGGGTCTGTAATGATTAATTGTTTATCATCGATACGCGGAGAAGCCAGGTATTCAACATGGATGTCGAAATTTTTATCGTCGATGTATTTACGGTAAGCTGAAACAAACGCATTTTCCGAACGATCAAGATAGCTTAGAAATCCTTGATGGAAAGGAAGGCCGGCACGGAGGATAGTGCTAATTACAACTTTGTCTTGTGGAAGATTCATCGGAGCGATCCCGAGTGGGGTTTGAATCTCTTCTGTGGCATATTCAAAATCCTTACTGATTTCGTAAGCCATTATTTCGCCGATACGTTCAATATTTCTTCGGAAACGCATTGGGTCTTTCTGTATTTCAACATCGCGAAGCTCTGCAACAAAGCGATTTAATACAGAATTACTTTTCGAAAAGTCTACAATTTTCATTGGAAATTTT
>JAVWBH010000180.1:0-6135 GCA_036649595.1 Bacteroidales bacterium | reverse complement strand
CTTTAGTCACATTACATTACGTCTGTGAACGACTCTTATGTATACTTGATAAAATCCATCTGTTCTAATTTTTATTGTTATTGGTTTGAATGTTGCCATAATATGCCCTTTTTTTTTGTAAACATGGTGTAAACATGTCTTTCAAAATAAACAAACTATTTGTAAACATTCCTGCGCATTTAAATCATTTAACGCATGTAATGATATGTAAACAAATAGGCTGAAATCCTTTACTGATAAGGGTTTCAGCCTAAAATGCTGATAGTCAATTTTATATAAAATTGGATGTTTAATTCATTACAGCCGCCTGAGCCGCAGAAACTCTTGCGATTGGCACTCTGTAAGGAGAGCAACTTACGTAATTCATACCTACGCTATTGCAAAATTCTACAGACGAAGGTTCGCCGCCATGCTCACCGCAAATACCGATTTTTAATCCTGGTTTTGTAGAGCGCCCTTTTTCTACACCGAATCGCACAAGGCTTCCGACGCCTTCCTGGTCGAGTGCCGCAAACGGGTCGGTTTTCAGGATCCCTTTTTCCTGGTATATTTTTAGGAATTTCCCGGCATCGTCGCGCGAATAACCGAATGTCATCTGAGTCAGGTCATTGGTTCCGAAAGAGAAGAAATCGGCTACTTCTGCAATTTTATCCGCCGTTAAGGCTGCGCGCGGCACCTCAATCATGGTTCCTACTTTATAATCGATTCTTTCTCCTTTTTCACGGAATACTTTTTCGGCCGTTTCATGAATAATCGAGGATTGCAATTTGAGTTCTTCGATTACGCCTACCAGCGGCACCATTATTTCCGGATGTACAGAAAAACCTTTGGCTTTAACCTCAAGGGCGGCTTCGATAATGGCCCGTGCCTGCATTTCGGTAATCTCCGGATAAGTGCATCCGAGTCGGCATCCGCGGTGTCCGAGCATAGGATTGAACTCTTCAAGCGAATCGCATGCCATTTTTACCTCCTCAATGGTTAGTCCCATTTCTTGAGCCAACTCTTTTTGCGTAGCCAACTGATGAGGTACGAATTCGTGCAAAGGCGGATCAAGCAACCGGATGGTTACGCCATATCCGTCCATCGCTTCAAAAATACCGGCAAAGTCGCTTCGCTGCATTGGCAGTAGTTTATTTAAGGCTTCGCGCCGGCCGCGTTCTGTTTTGGAGAGAATCATTTCACGCATTGCCTTAATTCGTTCGCCTTCGAAAAACATATGCTCCGTACGGCATAGCCCGATTCCTTTTGCACCGAATTTCCGGGCAATCGCAGCATCACGCGGAGTATCGGCATTGGTACGGACATCCATCCGGGTATATTTCTCGCAGAAATCCATGAGGAGTTTGAAGTCGCCGCTGATTTCAGGATCCACTGTCGATACTTTGCCTTCATATACTTCTCCGGTAGAACCATTTAATGAGATCCAGTCTCCTTCCTGGTATATTTTGCCACCCATTCCGATGGTTTTTTCTTTGTAGTTGATTTTGATTTCGCCTGCACCCGAAACACAACATTTCCCCATACCACGGGCAACAACGGCTGCATGTGAGGTCATTCCGCCGCGGGCGGTCAAGATTCCTTGCGCTACATTCATACCGCGTAAATCTTCGGGGGAGGTTTCGATACGGACAAGGATCACTTTTTGTTTCTCTTCGGCCCATTTTTCGGCATCATCGGCAAAGAATACGATACGTCCGGTAGCAGCTCCGGGCGACGCCGGCAATCCCTTGGCTATAACGGTAGCCTGTTTGATTGATTTTTTATCGAATACGGGATGAAGGAGCTCATCGAGTTTTTGCGGCTCCATTCGTTTTAGCGTTGTCTTTTCATCAATAGTGCCTTTGCGCATAAAGTCCATTGCAATTTTCACCATGGCTTCTCCGGTACGTTTACCGTTTCGGGTTTGTAGGAGCCATAGTTTACCTTCCTGAATGGTGAATTCGAGGTCTTGCATATCTTTGAAATAGTCTTCCAGTTTTTGCTGGGTCCGAATCAAATCAGCAGCGCATTCGGGCATTGTTTCTTCTAAAGAAGGATATTTCAGGCGTCGGTCTTCTTCCGATATTCCTTGCAGAACAGCCCATCTGCGAGAACCCTCGGTGGTGATTTGCTGCGGAGTACGAATTCCTGCTACAACATCTTCTCCCTGGGCATTAATCAGGTATTCGCCATTGAAAATGTCTTCGCCGGTAGCAGCGTCACGCGTAAAGGCCACTCCGGTAGCTGATGAATCGCCCATATTTCCAAATACCATTGCCTGAACATTGACAGCGGTACCCCATTCTTCAGGGATATGATTCATGCGGCGGTAGTAGATAGCGCGTTCGTTCATCCAGCTGTCGAACACCGCACATACCGCACCCCAGAGTTGATCCCATGGGTTTACCGGAAAATCTTTCCCGGTCACTTCTTTTACGGCAGATTTGAAACGGGGAACCAAAACTTTCAGATCTTCTACAGTCAGTTCATTGTCCTGTTTGATTCCTCTCTCTTTTTTGAGTGTTTCGATGATCTCTTCAAACGGATCGATATCTGTTTTGTTTTTTGGTTTCATCCCCAATACCACATCTCCATACATCTGGATAAAGCGGCGGTATGAATCCCACGCGAAACGGGCATTTCCGGATTTGGCTGATAATGCTTCTACCGCTTCGTCGTTGATACCCAGATTCAGTACGGTATCCATCATGCCGGGCATTGAAACACGGGCCCCCGAACGGACCGATACTAATAGGGGATTGACCTTGTCGCCGAATTTTGTGCCGGTAATGGTTTCGATATGTCTGACTCCGGCTTCAACTTCCTCTTTAATAGAAGACATGATCGCCTCCTGACCCAATTGGTTGTATTCCGTACAAACTTCTGTTGTTATAGTAAATCCCGGAGGAACAGGTACTCCGATCAAATTCATCTCCGCCAAATTGGCCCCTTTTCCTCCTAACAAATTCTTCATGTCCGCACTACCTTCGGCTTGGCCGTCGCCGAAAGTGTAAACTTTTTTGTTTTTCATAAGTGAAATTTCAATGGTAATTAATAGATATGAATTGCTTTACGTATTCGATTTTGTGTTTTTTAAGATCTATTCGCAAATATATAAGAATCCGTAATTCATGCAAGCTGAAAGAGAATAAAATGTAAGGGAAATTTCTTTTTCCGAAAATGGTAAAATCAATCGACGGAAAATTTTTAACTTTGGGCAAATTTGTACATTTTAAAACTTAACACGCATTGGCACGTAAAAAGAAAGAACTCCCGATTGTGGAGCAGATTGAAATACTAGATGTGGCAGCAGAAGGAAAAGCGATTACACGTTGGAAGGACAAAGTTATCTTTGTCCCTTTTGTTGCGCCGGGAGATATTGTTGATTTGCAGATTTATCGTCAGAAACGCTCCTTTGCCGAAGGGCGCGTGATGAAAATCCATCAGCTTTCGCCGCTTCGTACAGAACCTTTTTGTGAACATTTTTCTGTTTGCGGGGGATGTAAATGGCAGCATCTTCCTTATGAAGAGCAATTGAAGTTCAAACAAAAACAGGTATTCGACAACCTGAGCCGTATCGGTAAAATAGAATTGCCTGAGTTTATGCCGATCCTGGGTTCTGAGAAGACTCGTTTTTATCGGAATAAGCTTGAGTTTACTTTCTCAAATAAGCGTTGGTTAACGTATGAAGAGGTAGATAATAATGTGCAGTACGAAAATATGAATGCTCTCGGATTCCATATTCCGGGTGCTTTTGATAAAGTATTGGATATCAAAAAGTGTTGGTTGCAGGATGATATTTCTAATCAGATCCGTCTGGCAATCCGCGAGTTTGCTTTAGATCACGATTATACATTCTTTGATTTACGAAATCAGGAAGGATTTTTGCGTAACATGATTGTTCGTACTTCAACAACAGGCGAACTGATGTTGATCGTAGCGTTCTATTACGAAGATCAGGAGGCCCGTGAAGCGTTATTGCAACATATTGCCGACAAATTCCCGCAGATCACTTCTCTGATGTATGTGATCAATTCAAAATGCAATGATACGATCACCGATCAGGATATTATCGTATTTAAAGGTAATGATCATATTTATGAACAGATGGAAGGCCTGAAATTTAAGATCGGCCCTAAATCATTCTATCAGACAAATTCAGAGCAAGCGTATGTATTGTATTCTGTAACGCGCGATTTTGCTGGTCTGACCGGAAATGAGCTGGTATATGACCTTTATACGGGTACAGGTACGATTGCCAACTTCGTAGCATCGAAGGCTTCGAAAGTGGTGGGTATTGAATATGTACCTGAAGCAATCGCTGATGCAAAAGTGAACTCGGATGTGAATGGTATTAAAAATACCTTGTTCTATGCCGGCGATATGAAAGATATCCTGACATTGGATTTCATTCAGGAGCATGGACGCCCGGATGTGATCATTACTGACCCTCCGCGTGCGGGAATGCATGAAGACGTTGTAAATGCGATTCTTTTTGCAGAACCGAAGCGTATTGTTTATGTAAGCTGTAACCCGGCTACTCAGGCGCGCGATCTTGCTTTACTGGATGTAAAATACCGTGTGACTAAAGTTCAGGCGGTTGACATGTTCCCTCATACTCATCACGTAGAGAACGTTGTGTTGCTGGAATTAAAATAAAATAACTCCATTTACATAGTCTGTATTACCACGAACCTAAAAGGATGACGGGTTGTTTATAATATATGGTTATAAACATCTGAATCCTTTTAGATTCGTGGTATTTTTTTTAAAATTAAACAGATACGGCTATGTTAGTAATTATTCCTCAGGCCAAAGAAATGGATATGGCTCCTGTGATGATACAGGAAGCTACCACGCTGCCGGTTTTCCAAATGGAAGCAGAATTTCTGGCTGGTTTAATGCGAAATCTTTCGGTGCATGAAATTGCGGAAAAGATGCAGATCAGTGAAGAAGAGGCAACGGTCATGTTTGAAGAATTTCAGAAGTTCGATGATTTGTCTGTCGCTCCCAAAGCGGCTCTATTCGCTTTCACCGATACTTTCTATAACGCCCTTAACCCCAAAGTATATTCTCCTGCAGATTTACATTATGCGCAAGTGCATTTGCGGATAATGAGTGCGTTGTATGGTGTATTACGTCCGTTTGACCTGATTAAGGCTTATCGCATGGTATTTGACCTGCGTTTACGCGATTTGGGTGCCGAAGATGTTTTGGATTATTGGAAAGATCTGATTACACAACAGCTAATGAAAGATGCAAACGATGCCGGCGGCGAAGTATTGTATCTCGGAATTGACAGCTCGTTGAAAGATATCGCAATAAAAGCTTTGCAAGAAAAATACAAAGTAGTGAATGCTGAGTTTAAAGATTGGCGTGATGATGAATGGAAAGATATTCATTCTTTTTCAGATCCGGCAACAGCCGAACTGGCAAATTATGTAATAAAAAATAAGATTCAAAAATTGACTGATTTGAAATCGTGGTCGTGGAAAGGCTATAAATTCAATTCAGATCTTTCGGATGATTCAAATTATATGTATACCCGTACGACGGCAGATGAATAATAGTGTAATGGATTCTTCTCCGGAGATCATGCCGATACAGGACTGATCGCATGGAGGTATTGATAAATCCCGGATCTTTTGGTTTCGAGCCGGAAGATTCGGGATTTGTTTTATCTTTAAACAAAAAATAATTCATGAAGATTCTATTATCACCAGCTAAAAAGATGAAGATGACGGATGCTTGTCCGGTTAGTCAGCAGCATCTTTCTGAGCCTCCTCTCCATGCTCAAGCGCTCGAAATAGCCCGGTTACTCAAAGAGTGTACCCTTCCTGAACTGGGTAAGGTATTAGGGGCATCGGGTGCTACTTTGCAACATGCCGCAACTCTGTATCACCAGTTTGCTACCGGTATGCAGCCGGATCAGGCCGCTCTTTTTGCTTATACCGGTACCGCTTATACCGCACTTAATCCGATCTCGCTATCTTCGGATACGCTACAATTCGCTCAAGATCATTTGCGTATTTTATCCGGGTTGTACGGAATACTCCGGCCATTTGACCGGATTGAAGAATATCGCCTGGATGTAGGCAATAAATTGAAAATAGACGAGTATAAAAATCTGTATGACTTCTGGCGTGATCCGGTATA
>JAVWBH010000179.1:0-6170 GCA_036649595.1 Bacteroidales bacterium | reverse complement strand
CAGAACTATAATTTTATATGCTATTTTGCTATTCTTTGGACCGATTCTTGTACTTTTGTGTTTTGAAAAAATACTTTCTTTTCTACGTCGGAAAAAGAAAAAATGATTGAAAATTCATTCTTTTAAATAAAAGAATATTTTGTTAATCCCTAATACATACAAAGAAATGAGAAAGAACATTGTTGCAGGTAACTGGAAAATGAACAAAAACCTTCAGGAAGGTCTTGAGTTAGCTGAAGCTTTAAATGAAGCCTTGGCAGGAAAAACTATCAATTGCGATGTAGTTATCTGTACTCCTTATATTCACCTGGCTCCCGTATGTGCTACAATCGATACAGATTTGATCGGTGTTGGCGCAGAAAACTGTGCAGACCATCTTTCTGGTGCCTATACAGGTGAAATTTCAGCACCAATGATTGCTTCTACCGGAGCTCAATATGTTATTCTTGGTCACTCTGAGCGCCGTGCTTACTATGGCGAAACAAATGAGACTTTGAAAACAAAAACAAAATTAGCTCTTGAAAACGAATTGACACCGATCTTCTGTATTGGTGAAGTTTTGGAAGAAAGAGAAAATGGAACATTCTTTGATGTTGTAAAAACTCAGCTAGTTGAAGCATTATTTGATCTTTCTGCTGAAGATTTTGCTAAAATCGTAATCGCTTACGAACCGGTTTGGGCTATCGGAACAGGTAAAACAGCTTCTTCTGAACAAGCACAGGAAATCCACGC
Organism: Bacteroidales bacterium; assembly: GCA_036649595.1. Lineage (GTDB taxonomy): Bacteria > Bacteroidota > Bacteroidia > Bacteroidales > JAUNSR01 > JAUNSR01. The sequence goes on along the minus strand of JAVWBH010000179.1, from coordinate 5,438 downwards.
ATTTATCCGCCAGACAATTGCTGAGAAATACGGTAAAGAGGTTGCTGATAACACTTCAATCCTTTATGGTGGTAGCTGTAACGCTTCAAATGCAAAAGAACTATTTGCTAATCCGGATGTTGACGGAGGTTTGATCGGTGGGGCTGCATTGAAAGTAGATACATTCATGCCGATTATCGAAGCATTCTGATTATAACAGAATTTATATATACCATTTACGGCGGCGCTCCTTTTCGGGCGCCGCTGTTGTTTTACCGCTTTTCATATATTATCTTTGTGAAAAAATAAACAGAGAAGAAATCTTCTCCGCGAATTTGATCTTCCGCTGTACCCTTTACAGCAAAATAAAAATAGTATGATAAAGAATCTTTTGATTATAAGTGCGGTTATCGTCTCTTCTTTCTCTATCTCCGCGCAGGAGTATACTCAAAAACAAACCATTACCGAACACTTGCGTTCTTTCAATGCAGGCGCCGGAAATGTGCGTATTTTTCAGAGTCCCCGCCTCGACTCATTGATGTCTAATCAATTGCGGTCAGCTGGCACACACTTGGAACTAACGGGAAATGAAGCTTTTATCACTACGCGCGGATATCGGATTCAAATCTTTTCAGGAAATAATCAACGTGAATCTAAGAATGAGGCTTATTCGAAAGAGACACAGATTAAGTCTATCTTTCCGATGATGGAAACCTATGTTACATTTCAATCTCCTTTCTGGAAACTGCGGGTTGGTAATTTCAGAACTTCCGAAGAAGCTCATGCCAAACTTCGTGAATTAAAACAGGCATTTCCCAAATGGAAAGAGATGTTTATTGTGAGAGAAAATGTAAAATTTCCGCTTAACGATCCTTATTTACCTTAATCAGCGAATTAATTTCATAAATGGAGCAAATTATAAACCTAACGCAGGATGAAAAGATGGAGCAATTAATGCACCATTATCATCAGATTCTGCAATTATTAGGAGAGGATACCGAACGAGAAGGATTAATAAAAACTCCTTATCGGGTTGCTAAGGCGATGCAGTTTTTAACAAAAGGTTATCAGGAAGACCCTTCTGAAATAATCAAAAGCGCCATGTTCAGAGAGAATTACCGGCAAATGGTAATTGTCAAGGATATAGACTTTTACTCCATGTGTGAACATCATATGCTACCCTTTTTCGGAAAAGCTCACGTAGCTTATATCCCTAATAAATATATTACGGGATTAAGTAAAATTCCACGGGTTGTAGATGTTTTCGCGCGTCGACTACAAGTACAGGAGCGGCTAACAATGCAAATTAAACAATGTATCCAAGATACATTGAATCCGATGGGTGTTATGGTTGTAATTGAGGCACAGCATATGTGCATGCAAATGCGAGGAATTGAAAAACAAAATTCCATTACAACCACTTCCGATTTTTCAGGAGTATTCAGTGAAATGAAAACACGTGAAGAATTTATTAATCTGATCAAAAAATAAAATCAAAAACGGAGTTACTCCGAATAAAAAAGAATTGGCTGATTCGCATTTGCAAATCAGCCAATTCTTTTATCAGGGATTCAATTGAATTTTATACCAAATGGGCAATCAATGTTTCGCGATCTCCAAATAACATATCGATCAACGGAATCTCAATCATCGTATAACAGCCAGGCTGTTGTTTCATTGATGCGCGCGCAACACAAACCAATACCTGCGCAGTAAGAGCCGGATTATTGATTTTCATATTAAACTCGAACAATTGATTCTGAGTTTTTCCGGACACACCCTTACGAGTCAGGTTTACACCATGCCCCATATCCAGCAAATCATCTACCGAAGGTACCTGTTTCACATGTGTTTCATCATTCACAAAATAAGCATCTGCTTTAATTGCAGCCGCAACTTGTTCGAACTGATAACCATCTTCCAATTCGATGTATACCATACGGCGATGGATTCCCGTACCGGTAGGGATAGTCATTGAAAGAGCAGCTTTCACACCGTCAATAGCCTTAACCGCAACCGTGTGTCCCATACTCATTCCGGGACCGAAATTTGTATAAGTAATTCCTTTAGGAGCAATAGCTTCCAAAAGTGTACGAACGATTGAGTCACTACCCGGATCCCAACCTGCAGAAATAATCGCTACAGAATTATGCTCTTTTGCAACCTTATTAAGTTCACGGCGCAAATCAACAATACCAGTATGAATATCATAACTGTCAACTGTATTAATTCCTAACGCAAGTATCTCTTTTGCATATGTTTCTACACTACGGGTTGGTGTACAAAGAATAGCAACATCTACTTTTCCTAATTCGCGAATATCTTTCACAACCGGATAATCCGCTAATTCTGCCGGTTTATTTTCAGCACCATTACGACGAACTACGCCTGCTACTTCAAAATCAGGGGCAGCCTGGAGTGCTTCGAGAACATATTGTCCAATATTACCATATCCAACGATGGCAGCTTTAATTTTTTCCATAAAACCAAGTTATTTAAATTCCTATTGGTATATTATCTATTTGTTACAAATATACCGTAAAAATAAACAATAATCCACATTAACACACAAAACAATTAAATTTATCTATCATTTCTATTGTTATTTAAGAAAAAGAAACGAATATGATTCTCAAAAATCATCCTTTTACATCCGAAAGCCCTCCCTTATAAGTTAAGCTCTCCTGATCCTGTTAATATGAAATTACTATTTTATAAGGATATAACTTGCATTTCCATCGTTAAAATATCTATCGTAAGCAGCTGTCTGACAAGCAATTTGCCTATTCCTGTTATAATCTTTATTACTTCCGCCGCCTCTAAAGTACCAACAACCCCCGGCACTACTCCCATGACTCCCTGAGGCAAACTAACATCCGTCGTGAGCGGTTCGGGAAACAAATCCCGATAAGAAATTCCGTCTTTGTAATTAAAAACAGATACCTGGCCATGAAATTCGCCAATACTCCCATAGACATACGGTTTTGTCAGTTTTTTACAACAATCATCAATCAGATAGCGGGTTGCAAAGTTATCACATCCGTCAACAACTATATCATAGCTGTCTATTAGCTCCTCGGCATTCTCAGAAGTCAGCCGAAAAGGATAAGCATCCACTATTAATTCGGAATTAGCCTGTAATAATCGATCACGGGCACAGGATACTTTAAGCGATCCCACCTGATCTTCAGTATAAAGTACCTGACGCTGTAAATTAGATACAGATACAGTATCACTATCTATGATACCTATACGCCCCACTCCGGCGGCAGCCAGATAAAGAGAGATAGGAGAACCAAGTCCTCCTACCCCTATAATTAATACAGAAGCTTTTTTTAATTTTTCTTGACCGGCTAATCCGATCTGAGATAAACGGATATGGCGTTCATACCGCTCATACATCATCCCATTATCAGATCCCAATCTTTCCATACCGCTTCATAACCTTTTTCTTTAATCGCTTTTTCTACCTCCAGCGGCGTCCTGTTGTCTGCCATCACCCATTGCTCCAGAGCCTGGGGATAAGTAGCATAGCCACCAGGCTCTGTTTTAGAACCTGCACTCATAGACGTGACCCCTAATGCGCACATATTATCCCGCATTTCGGGAGCCTCCCGTGTTGAAAGAGCGATCTCGATATCTTTATCAAATAAACGAAATGCAAAAACCGCCTGGGCTAATTCTTTGTCAGACATGATTACATTTGGCTTGAACCCCTCTCCTTCGTGAGGACGCATACGCGGAAATGAGACAGAATATCGGGTACGCCAATATTTCTTTTGCAGATAACGCAGATGCAAGGCCATAAAAGCCGCATCTGTGCGCCAGTTTTCCAATCCGATCAAAATGCCTAATCCCATTTTATGGATACCTGCTTCGCCTAAACGGTCGAAGGTATCTAACCGATAATTAAAATCCCTCTTTTTACCGGCAGGATGATAAATGGCATACCGGTTTTTATGATAGGTTTCCTGATATACATATACAGAATTCAATCCTTCATCAATCAGTTCTTGATACTCTTCTTTTTCGAGCGGTTGCACTTCGATCGAAATATTGGAGAAATACTTTTTCATAATCCGGATAGCCCGCTTTAAATAAGCCACTCCCGCATGTTTCGGTGATTCGCCGGTAACCAGCAGAATATGATGAAAATCACCTAATTGCCGAATTGCCCGTGCTTCCTGTTCGATCTCTTCGTCTGTCAGGATAATACGCTGAATCGGATTATTATGATTAAACCCGCAATAAATACAATGATTGGTACAGGCATTGGTCAGATAAAGCGGAATATACATCTGAATGGTTTTACCAAACCGCTGCTGGGTATATTGTCTGCTTTTTTGCGCCATCTGTTCAAGATAAGGAGCAGCGGCAGGTGAGATAAGCGAAAAGAAATCTTCCATATCTATTTTCTCTTTTCTTAAAGCCATTTCTACATCCTGACTGTTTTTCGAAGCAATCCGCCGCGAAATATCCTCCCAATCGTATTCTTCTATTTTTTCTGTAAATCGCATAATCTAATATTTAATCCATACATTCTTTAGAGAGCTTCATGGCACAGAAATTAGGGCCGCACATCGTACAATAATCTTCATCATTCTTAGAGCCTTCTTTATAATATTCCATTGCTCTCTCAGGATCAAGCGATAAGTTGAATTGATCTTTCCATCGGAAATCAAAACGAGCTTTACTCAATGCATAGTCGCGTAATTCAGCTCCCGGATGCTGTTTTGCCAAATCGGCGGCATGAGCTGCTATTTTATAGGTAATTACACCATTACGTACATCTTCTTTATTGGGTAAACCCAGATGCTCTTTAGGCGTTACATAGCAAAGCATTGCCGTACCATACCAACCAATCTGAGCTGCTCCGATCGCGGATGTAATATGATCGTAGCCGGGTGCGATATCTGTCGTTAACGGGCCAAGTGTGTAAAAAGGAGCTTCATGGCAGGCTTTGAGCTGACGATCCATATTTTCGCGGATCTTATGCATCGGAACATGCCCCGGCCCCTCTATAATAACCTGAACATTATGTTTCCAGGCTCTCTCGGTCAGAATTCCCAACGTATCAAGTTCGGCGAACTGAGCATCATCGTTAGCATCGTGAATGGATCCCGGACGCAGACCGTCACCTAATGATACGGCGACATCATAAGCCTTCAGGATTTCACAAATCTCATCGAAATGATCAAATAAGAAATTTTCTTTATTGAATGTCTTACACCATTTTGTAATAATAGACCCTCCCCGCGAAACAATTCCGGTCAATCTATTTAATGAGTGATGGATATTTTCTAACCGTACGCCGGCATGAATTGTAAAATAGTCAACTCCCTGCTCAGCTTGTTCGATTAGTGTATCGCGGTAGATTTCCCAGGTAAGATCTTCAATCCGGCCATTTACTTTTTCTAACGCCTGATAAATAGGAACCGTACCTACGGGCACAGGGCAAT
>JAVWBH010000178.1:261-6329 GCA_036649595.1 Bacteroidales bacterium | reverse complement strand
GAAATAAAATACCTGGGGGCCTTCAGAAACATGGAATTACAAGCCGGCGTACAATGGAATTACTTCGGATATTCAAATGAAGTTTACGATACGAACTATAACCCGCTCGAACTTGAAGCCGGCTCTTTCTTCAATTACTTTGCACGCATATTTATCAACTCATATGCCAATTTATATTACCCGCAGAAAGGCTGGCTGGGAAAAATGGAGGCAAAATTAATCACTAACAACTTTATCAGTTATGGAGAATATACTCCTATCGGCACACTTTCATTTGATTTAGAAACGGCTTTAAGCATAACAAACAGGTTTACGATTTTGCCAAGAATAGCAGGGCGCAGAATATGGGGCGATAAAATCCCGCCAATCTATCTAAACTGTATGGGAGGAGATCTGAGTGGCAGATATTTACCTCAACAGATTGCATTTCCGGGAATCTGCAACATACAGCTATTCGACAATACTCTGCTAATGGGGCAATTAGCTTTCCGCTACAGAATCGCGAAAAAACATTATACGTATCTTATCGGAGGATATGCAAAAAACGGAGATACGCTGGGCTCGCTTCTGGACAATAAAAACATCTGGGCCGGAACAGCCAAATACAGCTATGATTCGGCGATCGGCCCGATCAGCATAGCGATTAATTACTCTAATTGGGTAAAAGAGGTCGGAGTATATATCAATTTAGGATATTATTTCTGATATCGGCAACTCTTCCGAAAGCAGACTACACATCAAATAAAAAGAAGTTTTCCCGCAAGAGAAAACTTCTTTTTATAAACATCCATCCAGTGTTTAATGAATTAATATAATTTGGGGGCCCGTTCAGGGACTCATGGTATCAATCACAATAATCCTTTAATCTTTCCATTAAATGTTTGCGGGCAACAAAAATGCGGCTTTTTACCGTACCAATAGGGATATTCAGCTGTTCTGAAATCTCATGATATTTATAGCCCAGGACATGCATTGAAAACGGCATGCGCAAATCATCATCCAAATCAGCTAAAGCTTCTTGCATATCTTTAAGAGACAATGCACTTTCCGGCGAAGAGTATCCTGAATTTGCAGGTAAATTTAGCTGATAAAGCTCATCTGCCGGAGTAACAAACCGTTGCTCACGCACAAGTTTCCGATAGTTATTAATAAAAATGTTCCGCATAAGCGTAAAAACCCACGCTTTAAAATTCGTATCCGCTACGAATTTATCTTGGTTATCCAAGACTCTTAATGTAGTTTCTTGTAAAAGGTCCTTGGCATCCTCCCGATTTTCAGTCATGCTCATCGCAAAACTAAACAATCTATCCTGCAGACCTAACAATTGCTGCTGCAATGTAAAATTTGACATCTGTAAAGTGTTTAGCGGTTAACAATTAAAAACATAGAATCTCACTTTTTTTAAAATCTTTTGCGAATCAAATATAGTACAGCTTTTTATTACCACCAAATAATATTAAACAATTTTTCAGTATTATACAACATAATTATTCAACACATCAACAATTACCCCTGAATACAAATCCATAATCAGCTATAAACTAACCGTTACAAGGCAAACAGAAGACTAAATAACAGCGTTAATACATCTTAACCAAATACCCGTCATTTAATAATAGTTAGCTATATAATCACCTTGTTAAGAACACATCTAATTAACAAACAAGCATTATTTCATTCAAAGCCACAATAAGCCGGGTTTTAGTCAAAGACAATTAACAATTCTTGAACTGAGAATCATTTTCGTCTCAAAATCTCAGGAATCATATACTACATAAAACCAGGGCCTCTCCAATGAATTAAGAAACAAGCTATTAACTAATATTGATATATTATTGGCTATTATTCTGAATATATCTTGTTAATTTGTAGTGGAAAAAGAGATTTCCAGATATTCCCGCGGGAATATCCTGAATAAATAATTGACCAAATTCAAATGAAAACTTTCCTCCTTTATCAATGCTGATACCAAACGGAGATACAAAGAGGCCATTTGGAAACGCAAATGAATATATTTAAATGAAAAAAATAGGTTTGTGCGTTATTGCGAATATGCTAATAACATTCGGTGCTGTAGCAGAAACAACAATAAAAAAAGATTCTGTCCGGGAAAACAGTGAAACTTCCAAGGAGAAAAATCTGCGTTTCAGCATTTTGGGGGGACCGGGATACACCCCTGATTTTGGATTTCTGATTGGTGGATCTGCCTTATTCACTTTTCGGACAAATCCTTCCGACAGCACCTTACAAAGGAGTGTAATGCCTTTATCTTTCGGATTAACTTTTGCAAAACCATTAGGTATCAATGTAATGGTAAAGCCTCAGATTTTCTTTAAAGAAGATAAAATACGGCTATTCGGCACATTTGTTTATAAAAACACAAACGATAATTATTATGGTATCGGCTATAAAACGAATAAAGAAGTAGAACGAAGCGCCGATTATACACAATATACAGCCAGCGCGATACAGGTTAATCCGATTGTAACGTTCCGCATTCCGGGATCAAACTTTTTTATAGGGCCGATGCTCGACTTTATATCTGAAAAAATAACGAATCCGGGACTGTATGTAAAAGAAGATCCCTTGTATTTAAAACAAGGTGGCGATTCGACCGGGCTCAAAATGCGATCGACCGGATTAGGGATTGTTTCATCATACGACACGCGCGATGTTGCGGCAAACCCATATCAGGGAGTATATTTCGAAATGAAAGCCGCATATTATTCAAAGATGCTGGGAAGTGATTTTAATTTCGGTACACTCAGTTTTGATTACCGCCAGTTTAAAAAACTCCCGTTTTTAGGCGAGCGCAGGGTATTAGCCTGGAATATCATCAGCAAGAATGCGTTTGGCAATGTTCCGTTTACACGCTATCCGTTAATCGGGAGCCCTTTTGACCTGCGGGGATATTACATGGGGCAATACCGGGATAAATCAACACTTACCGGACTGGCCGAATACCGACATATGTTTAATTTTGGAAATGAAACAAAAGCTAAGCGTTTTTTCAGTCGTTTTGGTTTTGCAGCCTGGGGCGGTGTAGGCTTACTGGGGCCTAATCCGATAAAATACGAAGCTGTACTTCCTAATTTCGGAGCAGGGTTACGCATAGAATTACAACCCCGCATGAATTTCCGACTGGATGTAGGATATAGCCCGATAGACAAGCAGACGCTGTTTTATTTTAATATGACCGAAGCGTTCTAAAAGAGTTTTGTTTGTGAATAGGTAATAAGGAACAAATAAAATCATAAAACAACCAACATTTTTGCATGAACTAACAAACGCTTATTTTAACTTTGCGGTTTATTTTTGAATTCATGATTACAACAAATTTATTAGATCTGACTATTCGTGCAGCAATTGAAGCCGGAGAAGGGATTATGACAATATATAATGATCCGAACAGTGATTTCGGCATCGAGCGAAAAAGCGACAATTCGCCGTTAACCATTGCTGATAAAAAAAGTAATGAGATCATTATGAGATTTCTGGACCAGACTGAATTTCCGGTTCTAAGCGAAGAGGGACGTTCAATACCGTATGCAGAACGAAAAGACTGGAATACGTTATGGATTGTTGACCCGCTAGACGGCACAAAAGAGTTTATCAAGAAAAATGGCGAATTCACGGTTAATATTGCACTTGTCACCAACGGAAAACCCGTTCTGGGCGTAATTTACCTGCCTGTCAAACGTATTTTATATTTCGGATCGGCTGATTCGGGTTCTTACCGACTTGATATCCAGGCCGGAGAGGTACAAGATGAGCTTTCCCGTATTTTGGAGAACGCAAAAAAGTTACCGCTGGCTCAGGAAGACAGACCTTTTAGAATCGTTGCTTCCCGTTCTCACTGCAGTGATGAAACGAAGTCGTTTATTGAAGAGCTCGAAAAAGAGCATGGTAAAGCAGAATTGGTAAGCAGTGGCAGTTCGATCAAGATTTGTATGGTAGCAGAAGGAACTGCAGATATTTATCCGCGGTTTGCTCCCACCATGGAATGGGATACGGCAGCCGGACATGCTATCGCCCTGTATGCAGGAAAACAAATTTATAAACAAAACAACACCGATCCGGTGATATATAATAAGGAAGATCTTTTAAATCCTTATTTTATCGTTCGATAAACAGCTATCCCACATTATGTCGGCACAAGGTTTATATGTATTAGTATTAATCATCGGAATGATTGCAATTCTGATCAAAGACCGCATGCGGCCGGGTATGACTCTTTTTACAATTGTCGTATTGATGATGGCTGCAGGCGTGATTGACTCCAAAGAAGCATTAGCAGGTTTTAGTAACCGTGGGATGATCACGGTTGCTTTGTTATACCTTGTTAGTGAGGGCGTGAGCCGCAGCGGCGCACTGAACAGGATTGCGGCACTGATGTTGCCTCAAAAAAAGGGAGGCATGTCTGCCATGCTTGCCCGTATGCTGGTACCTGTTTCTACCTTATCCGCGTTTCTTAACAATACGCCGATCGTTATTATTTTCGCTCCTATGTTTAAACGGTGGGCGGAAATAATGAATGTGCCTTCGAAAAAGATACTTATTCCTCTTTCTTACGCCACCATCCTGGGCGGTATGTGTACCGTTATCGGAACAACCACAAACCTGGTAGTTGACGGGATGATGATTAGTGAAACAGGAAAGGGAATGGCGCTTTTTGAAATTGGAAAAGTCGGATTACCGATAGCAATCGTCGGATTGTTATATATTATTTTTGCATCGCGGTATTTATTACCGGGTAATACAAAACAGGAAAAAAGCCATATTGATGTTCCGAAAGAATATTATTATGATGTAACGGTTCATCCGGGCAGTAAATTTATCGGCAAGAAAATTTTGAACGGACAGGTAGAAAATCTGAATGACCTCCGGGTCACATCGCTGATTTGCCAAAACCATATCATTCCTACCGAAGCCCGCGAACTTGTCATTACGGAAAATTCCAAACTGGTGCTGGCCGGCACTTCGAAAGGACTCAACCGGTTAATGCTCATGTCGGATCTTTCCTTAAACTGTTTACACAACTGTGATGATAACTTTCGGGATACGGCAACCAAACAGGTAGAAGCTGTATTAGCTCCGCGCTTTCCGGGTATCGGCAAGACGCTGGGCGAATTTGACTTTTATCGCCATTACGGTGCTATTGTAATGTCATTACACCGGAACGGCGAACGGATTACACAGGGACTTGACAATATAAAACTGACGGAAGGTGATAACCTGGTATTGCTTACCGACGACACCTTTATGCAGGCATGGGGTGAGTCGAGTGTGTTTTACCTCTTGTCTGAAACCGGTGAGATAAAAAAACCGGCTCCTTCAAGGAAGCGGACATTTGCATTAATCCTTACCGCCACGATGATCATTGGGGCGGCGTTGGGCGACAAATTGAATTTACCCTGGGGATTTAAGGTCGACATGCTTTCAATGGCTGCTCTTACGACAATCATCATGGCATGGACAAATATTTTCCCGGCAAAGAAATATACCAAATTTATCAGCTGGGATATTCTGATTACCATTGCCTGTGCATTCGCCATCAGCAAGGGTATGATCAATTCGGGAATGGCCGGATTTATTGCAGAACATACGATTGGGGCTGTTTATCAGTTCGGACCGCACGCGGTACTGGCTGTATTATTTCTTATCACCTGCCTGTTTACGGAAGTGATTACCAATAATGCTGCCGCTGCATTGGCTTTCCCTATCGCACTCGAAGCATCTAAACAGTTTGGTGTAGATCCGCTGCCGTTTTTTATCACGATCTGTATGGCGGCCTCCGCCAGCTTTTTGACACCGATCGGCTATCAGACAAATCTGATTGTACAAGGTATCGGAAACTATAAGTTCAGTGATTATCTAAAGGTAGGGCTACCCTTATCACTGATTGTTTTTATAATGTCGGTCATTCTGATACCTTATCTATGGCCGTTTTAAACTAAAAAGGAACATTCATCACTACAGAAATAAAGCTTATGGACAATCATATATATCCGATCTTCGATCAGACACTTCAACGCAGTGACCGCGAAAAGCTTTTAGGACAAAAATCA
>JAVWBH010000178.1:0-251 GCA_036649595.1 Bacteroidales bacterium | reverse complement strand
GATCCGGTAAAAGCACATTGGCTATCGCCCTTGAGCGGGAACTTAATAAAAGAGGAATCTTATGTTATTTGCTTGATGGAGATAATATCAGAACAGGCATTAACAATAATCTGGGATTTACAGCTGCCGACCGGGAGGAAAACATCCGACGCATTGCCGAAATTTCCAAACTGTTTGTTGATTGCGGTATCGTAACGCTGGCTGCCTTTATCAGTCCGACCAACGAAATCAGAAAGCATGCCGCACAGATT
>JAVWBH010000177.1:0-6356 GCA_036649595.1 Bacteroidales bacterium | reverse complement strand
TTACCGAAAACAAGAAAAATATCCCGTTGGCGGTAGATATTGCAAAAGAGATAAAAAAACGGATTTTCGAAGAGTTGGGATTGGTGGCTTCAGCCGGGATCTCGTATAATAAATTTCTCGCCAAAATAGCGTCCGATTATCGTAAACCGAACGGATTGTGTACCATTCATCCGGCAATAGCACTTGATTTTATCGCAAAACTTCCGATCGAATCTTTTTGGGGTGTCGGCAAGGTAACTGCTGCCAAAATGCATGAACTGGGAATTCATACGGGGGCTGAATTGAGGGAATGTCCGCTTCCTTTTTTGATTCGTCATTTCGGGAAGATGGGGATGGTATATCATAATTTTGCACAGGGTATCGATAACAGGCCCGTAGAGCCCGAGTGGATTCGCAAGTCGGTTGGCTGCGAACATACCTATGAAGAAGATCTCACGAATCTACCGGATGCATTGCTTGCAATTGACGCACTTTTACCCCGCCTGATGTCTCGTATCGAACGAGCCGGCTTTCAGGGAGGCCGAACAATTACCCTGAAAGTTAAATTTCAGGATTTTACCATTCGCAACCGTTCTTATACTACTCCCGCCGATCTTACTCGCGATGATGAGATCGGGATGCATCTTTATCGCTTAATGCGAGAATTGGACTGGGAAAATAAAAGTATCCGGTTACTGGGTATTTCTTTGTCTGTACCCTATCGCAAAAATACCTCCGGACAACAACTCCAGATTCCGTTCCCCGACTTTCACGAATATCCTTTCTGAGGTAATCAATCTCTTCCTTTCTTATACTCCCTGTCATTCTTCCGCGCACGATACGGTGTGTGAGATCGTCTTGTTACTTATGTGTAAGTATATTGCATTTATAAAATTATAATTGTTATAAAATTTATTGTTTTAATGATAAATTGTTACATTTGCCCGCATAATCGTAGATAACTAATCAAATCATCTTATGGCTGACAGATTATATATTTTTGATACAACACTTCGGGACGGCGAGCAAGTTCCGGGTTGTCAGTTAAATACAGTAGAGAAAATACAGATTGCACGAGCACTTGAAACGATGGGTGTGGATGTCATAGAAGCGGGATTTCCGGTATCTAGCCCGGGCGACTTTAATTCTGTAGTTGAAATTTCGAAAGCCGTTACGTGGCCAACGATTTGTGCGTTAACACGTGCTGTAGAGCGTGATATTGATGTGGCTGCCGAAGCTCTGAAGTATGCAAAACACGGGCGTATCCATACCGGAATCGGAACTTCGGATTATCATATCCGGCATAAGTTTAATTCCACCCGTGAAGAGATCCTTCAACGGGCGATAGCTTGTGTAAAATATGCGAAACGATATGTAGAGGATGTACAGTTTTATGCAGAAGATGCCGGACGGACGGATAATGAGTATCTGGCTCGCGTAGTAGAGGCGGTGATTAAAGCCGGCGCAACTGTGATCAATATTCCGGATACTACCGGTTATTGCCTGCCCGATGAATTCGGCCGGAAGATTCGTTTCCTGAAAGAAAATGTCAAGGGGATCGATCAGGTTGTAATCGCTACGCATTGCCACAATGATTTGGGAATGGCAACCGCCAATACGATTTCGGGTATTATGAACGGCGCGCGCCAGGCTGAGGTAACCATTAACGGTATTGGTGAAAGAGCGGGCAATACCTCATTGGAGGAAGTTGTAATGATTTTGAAGAGCCATCACGATCTGAATATTGAAACAAATATCAATACCCGCTGTATTTACGGATTAAGCAAAACGGTATCGAATCTGATGAATATGCCGATTCAGCCGAATAAAGCCATTGTCGGAAGAAATGCATTTGCACATTCTTCCGGTATTCACCAGGACGGCGTTCTGAAGAATCGGGAAAGTTATGAAATCATCGATCCGAAAGAGGTAGGTATTGATGAAAACTCAATCGTATTGACCGCACGCTCCGGACGGGCGGCGCTGAAACACCGCCTGGAGTCATTACATATCCATCTTGAAAAAGAACATCTGGATCAGGTATATGATAAATTCCTGAAACTGGCCGACACCAAAAAAGATATCAATGATGATGATATTCTGATGCTTACCGGTCGCGAACGGAATGCCTCTCAACGGATCAAACTGAATTATCTGCAGGTTACATCGGGTATCGGATTACGTTCGGTTGCGAGTGTCGGGCTGGATATTGCAGGAGAGCATTTTGAGGCTTCCTCGTCAGGAAACGGACCCGTTGATGCCGCGATCAAGGCTGTTAAACAGATCATTCGTCGTCAGATGACATTGCAGGAATTTTTGATTCAGGCAATTACAAAAGGGAGCGATGATATCGGAAAAGTACATATGCAAGTACAGCATGAAGGTGTGAATTATTATGGTTTTGCAGCGAACACGGATATCGTGGCTGCCTCTGTAGAAGCCTATGTGGATGCAATTAATAAATTTGTGATTTAAATGAATACTCTTTTTGATAAAATATGGGACGCCCACGTGGTGAGTACCGTGGCCGACGGGCCGGTACAGTTGTACATTGATCGCCATTATTGCCATGAGGTAACTTCACCTCAGGCTTTTCAGGGATTACGCGAGCGGCGGTTACCGGTATTTCGCCCGGCACAAACAACGTGTATCCCTGATCATAATATCCCGACGTTGAATCAGGAGCAACCGATCACCGATCCGGTTTCACGTAATCAGGTAGAAACATTACAGCGGAATACCGCTGAGTTCGGAGTTTCTTATTACGGGCTCGGTCATCCAAAAAATGGTGTGATTCATATTGTCGGACCCGAAAATGGTCTGACATTGCCGGGGATGACCATTGTTTGCGGCGATTCGCATACTTCTACCCATGGAGCCTTCGGTGCGGTAGCTTTTGGTATCGGAACCTCCGAAGTGGAAATGGTACTTGCATCTCAATGTATCTTGCAGACGAAACCAAAAACGATGCGTATCAATATTGAAGGAAAACTGGCAAAGGGCGTTACAGCGAAAGACGTTGTATTGTATGTAACCGCTCAGGTAACAACCGGAGGGGCAACCGGCTATTTTATTGAGTTTGCCGGTCAGGTAATCCGCGATATGAGTATGGAAGAGCGGATGACGGTTTGTAATATGAGTATCGAAATGGGTGCAAGGGGCGGTATGATTGCTGCCGATGAAACGACGATTGCGTATGTAAAGGGACGCGAATTTGCTCCGGCGGGTGAAGCCTGGGAAAAGGCCGAAGCTTTTTACCGCACCTTGCATTCGGATGCAGATGCTGTTTTTGATAAAGAACTGACTTTTCACGCCGACCGTATTTTACCGATGGTGACGTATGGCACTAATCCGGGCATGGGGATTGATATTACCGGTACTATTCCGCTTCTGGAAGAGATGGATGATGCCGGCCGTATTTCGTTTAGTAAATCGCTCGATTATATGGGCTTCAAACCGGGAGAGAAGATGCTCGGGAAACCGGTAGACTATGTTTTTCTGGGGAGTTGTACCAATGGGCGCATAGAAGATTTCCGTACCTTCGCCGGATATGTAAAAGGAAAGAAGAAAGCACCGGATATCGTATGTTGGCTGGTGCCCGGATCATGGGCGGTGGAGCGCCAGATCCGACGGGAAGGATTGGATCTCATCTTGGCAGATGCCGGTTTCGAATTACGCCAACCGGGCTGTTCGGCTTGTCTGGCAATGAATGAAGATAAGGTTCCCGCCGGAAAATATGCCCTGTCTACCTCCAACCGAAATTTTGAAGGACGTCAGGGGCCGGGCGCCCGTACAATCTTATGCGGACCGCTGGTTGCAGCCGCGGCTGCCGTAACGGGAGTAATTACAGATCCGCGAGAATCACTTTAAACAAGGATATTCAGATGAAAAATAAATTTCAGACACTTACTTCTTCTTTTTATCCGCTTCCGATAGAGAATGTGGATACAGACCAGATTATACCGGCACGCTTTTTGAAAGCAACCGATAAAAAAGGCTTTGGCGCCAATTTGTTTTATGACTGGCGTTATGATAAAGCCGGTAAGCCGGATCCCGCATTTGTATTGAATAAGCCTTGTTATCGTGGAGAGATACTTGTTGCCGGGAAAAATTTCGGGAGCGGATCCAGCCGGGAACATGCTGCCTGGGCGGTAGCAGGATTTGGTTTTAAGGTTGTCGTTTCGAGCTTTTTTGCCGATATCTTCCGGAATAATGCTTTAAACAATGGCGTTTTACCTGTTGTTGTAAGCGAGCCTTTCCTGAAAGAATTATTTGAGGCGAATGAAAAAGATACAGCCTGCAAGGTAACGGTTGATTTGGAAAATGAACTTATTACCAATGACTCAACGGGACGGCAGGAAAAATTTACGATTAACTCGTATAAAAAGAATTGTTTACTCAATGGATATGATGATATCGACTATCTGCTTAGTATGAAAGATGCGATTGAAGCCTATGAGGAAAAAAATAAATAAATAGCTATGAAACTGGAAATAATGGATACCACCCTGCGTGACGGAGAGCAAACATCCGGAGTCGCATTTACTTCGCATGAAAAACTCAGTATTGCCCGCCAACTCCTCGAAGAGGTAGGTGTTGATCGTATTGAAGTGGCTTCTGCCCGTGTTTCGCGCGGCGAATTTGCGGGAGTAGAACGTATTGCCGAATGGGCGGCGGAAAACGGGCGTATCCACCAGATTGAAGTACTCGGCTTTGTTGACGATGGCGAATCGATCGAATGGATTCACCGTGCCGGCTGCCGGGTGATGAACTTGCTGGCAAAGGGTTCTCTTAAACACTGTCAGTTGCAACTCCACAAAACACCCGAAGAGCATTTGCAGGATATTCGTTATAATATCCGGCTCGCTGCCGAAAAAGGAATTGAAGTGAATCTTTATCTTGAAGACTGGTCGAATGGTATCCTGCACTCACCTGAATATGTTTATCAACTGGTTGACGTATTGCAGAAAGAGCCTATCCGGCGTATCATGTTGACAGATACCCTGGGTATCTTGAGTCCGTATCAGACTTTTTCGCTGTGTTACAGAATGGCGAACCGCTATCCCGATATTCATTTTGATTTTCATGCGCACAATGATTATGATCTGGCGGTAGCCAATACGTTTGCTGCGGCTAAAGTGGGTATAAAAGGATTGCATTGTACGGTAAACGGGCTGGGAGAGCGGGCCGGAAATGCCTCTTTGTCGAGTGTAATCCCTGTTTTGCATGATTTGCTCAACGCCCGGACAAATGTCCGCGAGAAGAAAATCAACAGTGTGAGCAGGCTGGTTGAATCTTATTCGGGCGTACGTATTGCCGGAAACAGCCCGATCGTGGGTGAGAACGTATTTACGCAATGTGCCGGTGTACACGCCGACGGAGATTCGAAAAATAATTTGTATTACAGTACGCTGATGCCGGAGCGATTCGGACGTACACGCGAATATGCCCTTGGAAAGACATCCGGGAAGGCGAATATCAGCATGAACCTGGAAGCGCTCGGATTATCGCTGGATGAAGAGTCTATGCGCAAAGTAACTCAGCGCATTATCGAATTGGGGGATAAGAAGGAGATTGTAACTCCCGAAGATCTGCCTTATATAATGTCGGATGTGCTGCATCATGAATCGGATAATCAGCGAATCCGGATTCTCAATTATTCGTTGTCGGTAGCGCAGGGGTTAAAGCCGGTTGCGATCCTGAAAATTGAGATCGAAGGCCAGGTATATGAAGCGTCTTCGGCAGGCGACGGACAGTATGATGCATTCATGATCGCACTGAAAGGTATTTACCGCAATCAGTTGAAGCGGGATTTTCCGAAACTAACCAATTATGTGGTAAGTATCCCGCCCGGCGGACGTACGGATGCCTTGGTACAGGCTCTGATTAGCTGGGAATATAAAGGTGAATCTTTTAAAACCCGCGGACTGGATGCCGACCAGACGGAGGCCGCTATCAAAGCAACGATTAAGATGCTGAATAAAATAGAGAATATGATCTGATTATATAACAGAATAAAAGGAATTGAGTTATGAAAATGAAAATAGCGGTGCTGCCGGGCGACGGGATCGGGCCGGAAATTATCCGCCAGGCGTTGCTGGTAACACAAGCGGTATGTGAAAAATACGGACATGAATTGAGTTATGAAGAGGCTGTTTGCGGAGCAACGGCTATTGACCGGGTCGGAACTCCGTATCCGGATGCAACGCATGATCTTTGTATGCAAAGTGATGCCGTTTTATTCGGGGCGGTAGGTGATCCTAAATTTGATAATGATCCGACAGCAAAAGTGCGTCCGGAACAGGGATTGCTGGCAATGCGTAAAAAGCTGGGACTTTATGCCAATATCCGTCCGGTAACAACTTTTCCGGCATTGA
>JAVWBH010000176.1:0-6405 GCA_036649595.1 Bacteroidales bacterium | reverse complement strand
AAACTCTGATATCAGGCCAAAAATTACACATTTTGGGCCAAAAATTGCACCATAGTCCCTTTTTCATACCTGTATATTTGTACCTGTGATTAAGCAGATTAATATTAAAAGATCATATATGAAGATGAAGAATTTGTTCAAGAAGAGTTTAGGCGTATTGATCGCATTCTCTTTTTTAGCGGGATTAGGAACGGATGTGTATGCGAAAAAGACAGACTCGTATCAGTACGGATACCTATATAAAAACCTTCCGTTCAAAATGGCCAAAGTGGAACGCCCGATGTTTCCTGACAATACCGTATCGGTTGCCGATTTCGGCGGGATAGGAGATGGCTTGGTGAAAAATACCGAGGCATTTGCCAAAGCGATGAAAGCCCTTGATAAAAAAGGAGGAGGTACGCTGATCGTGCCATCGGGTGTTTGGTATACGGGCCCGATTTCGTTTGAGAATAATGTGAATCTTCACCTGACAGGAGGAGCCGTTATTTTATTCTCTTCCGATTATGATGACTACCCTTTGGTGGAAACCAGTTTTGAAGGATTGGATACGCGCCGTTGTCAGTCTCCTCTGAATGCGCGCAAGAAAACCAATATCGCAATTACCGGAAACGGATCAATCAATGGTAACGGAGATGCATGGCGTCCGGTGAAAAAAGGAAAGATGACTGCCGCGCAATGGAACGCTTTGTTGAACAAAGGGGGCGCGCTGAATGAGAAAGGCGACTTCTGGTGTCCGACTCAGGCTATTCTGGATGCATATCAGCGTGCGGATATGAATGTGGTACGCGGTCTTGAAACCGAAGCTGACTGGATGGCTGTCCGCGACTTCCTTCGCCCGGTCATGTTATCGTTTATCGAATGTAAAAATATTTTGCTCGAAGGAGTGGCTTTCGAGAATTCGCCGGCATGGAATCTTCATCCCCTGATGTGCGAAAATGTGATTGTTGACAATGTAATGGTACGTAATCCGTGGTATTCGCAAAATGGCGACGGAATTGACCTGGAGTCTTGTAAAAATGTGCTGATTGTAAATAGTAAATTCGACGTAGGCGACGATGCAATTTGTATCAAATCGGGTAAAGATGCCGACGGACGCCGTCGCGGAATGCCGTGTGAAAATGTAATTGTAGATAATAACATCGTTTATCATGGTCACGGGGGCTTCGTAGTCGGATCTGAAATGTCGGGCGGTGCGCGTAATATCTCTGTTTCAAACTGTCAGTTTTTGGGTACCGATGTAGGTTTGCGCTTTAAATCTACTCGTGGCCGCGGAGGTGTTGTTGAAAATATCTATATCTCGAATATCAATATGACAAGTATCCCGACCGAACCGCTTTTGTTTGATTTGTATTATGGCGGTAAATCGGCATCCGAAGTACTGGAAGACGGAGATACAACGCCGGTGGAAGAAGTAATTCCTCCTGTCACAGAAGAAACCCCCTCTTTCCGTAATATCTATATTAAAGACATAACCTGTGCAGGGGCGCGCCGCGCTATGTTTTTTAATGGTTTGCCGGAGATGAATATTTTTAATGTAAACATTGAAAATGCGGTTATTTCGGCAACATACGGAGCAGAGCTGGCAGAAGCCGACGGCGTTAATTTCAAAAATGTGAAGGTGCATGTTGAAAAAGGGCCTGCCTTGAATCTTAAAAATGTAAAGAATTTGCAGGTAAACGGCTTCGAGCATTCAGGCGAAACTGCTGAGGGAATGGTGGTAAACGGAAAGAAAAACCGTGCGATTAAAATCAAATCGAAAACATTGAATTCCCAAAATACGAAGTATGAAAACGAGCTTACGGAAAAAGCTGTTTCTTTAAAATAAAAGAATGATCCGGCATACAGCCGGCGGATAGGGACGGGGAATATTTTTCCGTCCCTATTTTTCTTGTTTAATTGGGTACGATAAGCCGAATATTACGTTTTACTATTTACGATAATTATTATTGATTTAACGCATAAACTAGATACGTATGAACTATAAATTATTACTTCTGTCGCTTTGTGGAATAAGCTCCTTTACGGCAAATGCCCAGTTCCGTTTGCCGCAGTTAAAGCAGAAGGTCCGGATCGAGGTTACCAATCCGTCGAAAGAAGCCCGTGCGGACGAGCCGGTAAGCATCTGTTTTCCGGAAGGCAAATACCGGTCGGTAACGGTTTGGGACGGCAAGCAGGAGATTGCTTCTCAGATGGATGACCTCGACTGTAGCGGTATGCCCGAAGAGCTGGCTTTCGTTGTAAATCTGAAAGGGAAGGAGAAGAAAGTCCTTACGCTTATCTTTACAGAGCAGGCAACACCCGAAAGGTATAAGCCGCGCGTACATGCACAAATGTTTTTCAGAGATAAACAGAATAATGCGATAATACCAACGGATACTGCTTCTTCTCCGACAGGTAATTTATATAGCAGCCTGCATCATCACGGGCCTGCTTTTGAATCAGAACTAATGGCATACCGGTTGTATTTCGATCAGAAACAAACGGTCGATCTTTACGGGAAATATAAAAAACAGCTTGAGCTCGCCGAGTCTTTGTGGTATCCCACAGACGAACAGCTGGCTAAGGGGTTTGGCGATGATATTTTGCGCGTAAGCGGATCGGTCGGCATCGGAACATTGAAGGGATGGGCCGGCAATAAAGCGGTGCATATTGCTCCGGTAAGTAATCGCGAAGCGCATATCCTGGCAAAAGGGCCGGTGCGTACAGTGGTTGACATGAATGTAACGGGCTGGGAGTATCAGGGAGAAACGGTCGATGTAAAAAGCCGTTTTATCTTATTTGCCGGGCAACGCGAATGCGAAGTTATTCAGCAGTTTACAACGCCCGCGGCAAAAAAACTTACATTCGCAACCGGGGTGCAGCGTATTAAAGGATCAGAGCATTTGTCTGACGGTAAAGGTATGACGGCCGTGTGGGGTACCAACTGGCCTGTAAATGATACGATTAAGTACGCCAAGCAGACACTCGGGCTTGCGGTGGAAATTCCTGAACATTATCTGGTAAAAGAAGTGGAGGATAAAGCAAACTATCTCTATGAAATTCGCCCGGATGAGAACGGGCAGATTCGTTACCGGATGACGGTTTGTGCCGAGAAAGAAAATTTCGGGGTAAAAAGTGCTCCCGCCTTTTTTGATTACGTAAATGGCTGGAAAGAAAAGCAACCGGTTCGTATCCGGTTGAAATAAAGCCGAAATGGCAATGTAAACGATTTAGTTAAAATACAATAATATGCCGATTGGGGTTAAACCATTCTTATTTGAAAGGTCTAATTTTAATCGGCTATTTATTTGGTAATATATTTAAAGTTAATATGTCTGTTCATCACTTAACAAAGCGAATTTTGTTTATTAGTCTGCCTATCGTGGCATTGGCTTTCTTTCTTTTTTATCGGTTCGGTCACTCTTCTGAATCTTCTCAAACAGAAAATAAGGTAAAAAAAGGTCCTTCTACCTTGCCGGTGAGCGGTATGGTTGCTTCTTCGGATACAAACGAGGAGGGTGTAACGGCAATGGGGACATTGCTGGCTAATGAAGAAGTAGATCTTGTAGCGGAAATTACCGGTAAGGTAGTCCGTATCTGCTTCGAGGAGGGTGCCTCTGTGAAAAAAGGTGATTTGCTGTTGAAGGTAGATGACTCGGATTTGCAGGCTCAGCTGACCCGTTCTGAATTTCAGAAAAAACTGCTTACGGAGAAATTGGAGCGTCAGCGGATTCTTTTGAAAAGAGAGTCGATCAGTCGCGAAGAATTCGATCAGCTCCAAACAGATTATAATGTATTAGAGGCAGATATCGCCTTGTTGAAAGTGAAGATCAGCCGTACTGAGATCCGGGCTCCTTTCAACGGTACGATGGGTTTCCGGTATGTGAGTGAAGGTAGTTATGTACAGCCCAACTCCCGGATTGCCCGGTTGGTAGATACCCATGTCTTGAAATTTGAATTTACGATTCCCGAGCGTTATGCTTCGCGTTCATTGCAGGGGCGCAAGGTGACTTTTGGCGTTACCGGGAAATCTGCAAAATATGATGCGCAGGTGTATGCCGTAGATCCGCAGGTGGATGTAAACACACGGGCTATTTTGCTTCGCGCACGTTTCGATAATCGTGCCGGCGCTTTGTTGCCGGGTATGTTTGCAAACGGAAATGTGAGTCTGGGTGATAAGCAAGCGTTCATCCCGGTGCCTTCGGAAGCGATTGTGCCGGAGTTGGAAGGTAACCGGCTGTGGATTACCCGCAACGGGCGTGCTAAAAGTGTGCAGGTTGAAGCTGAGGGGCGCGACAGTAAACGTGTGTATATTGTTTCGGGCGTTGCCGAAGGAGATACGATTCTGACAGGTGGTTTGATGCAACTGCGTGAAGGAGTTGCCGTAAATGTAAAACTATAAGGAGGAAACGGAGCGAATGAGTATTTCAACAACAAGTATAAAACGGCCGGTACTGGCAACGGTATTGAGTCTGGTACTGATGATCTTAGGAGGCATCGGTTTTTTCTATTTAGGGGTACGTGATTATCCGAGTGTCGATCCTCCGGTAATTTCTGTGCAGACCAGCTTTTCGGGAGCCAATGCCGATGTGATTGAGACGCAGATTACCGAGCCGCTGGAGGCTGCTATCAACGGTATTCCGGGTATTCGGTCGCTGACCAGTCAGAGTCGTGACGGGCGGAGTGATATAACCGTAGAGTTTCAGCTCGAAGTTGATTTGGAGACAGCTGCCAACGATGTGCGTGATAAGGTGTCGGGGGCGATGCGTCGTTTACCCAAAGATGTCGATGCGCCTACCGTATCGAAGGCCGATGCGGATGCTACGCCTATTTTCGGGGTATCGCTGCAAAGTGAGCGACGGTCGCTGATCGATCTCAGTATGTATGCCGAGCAATATTATAAAGAGCGTCTGCAAACTATTCCGAATGTGAGTAACGTACAGATCTGGGGCGAAAAGCGTTATTCGGTTCGCCTGAGGATGAAGCCTGCGGCGCTGGCTGCTTATGGCGTGACACCGATGGATGTGCAGAATGCGGTAACGGCAGAAAATGTAGAACTTCCGTCGGGGCGTATCGAAGGCGATAACACCGAGCTGACAATCCGTACGTTGGGACGGCTGATGTCGATAGATGATTTTAATAACCTCGTAGTGCGTCGTTCTGGCGACCGGGTGATCCGTTTCCGGGATATCGGCACCGCCGAAGTAGATGCCGAAAATACCCGTTCGATACTTAAACGTAACGGTGTGCCGATGGTTATTTGTGCTATTATCCCCCAGCCGGGCGCAAACTATATTGATATCGTAAATCAGGCATACGACGTGATGGCTGACCTCGAAAATGATTTGCCGGATGATGTAAAGGCGAATGTGGCATACGATAACACCGTATTTATCCGTAATTCGATTTCAGAGGTGAAAGATACCATTATCGTTGCTTTTGTGCTGGTAATCCTGATTATCTTTTTGTTTCTGCGAAATTGGCGGACAACATTGATTCCGGTACTAGCCATTCCTATCTCTTTGATAGCGTCTTTCTTTATCATGTATATTGCCGGATTTTCCATTAATATCCTGACTTTGCTTGCGATTGTGCTGGCAATCGGACTGGTGGTAGACGATGCAATCGTGGTGATGGAAAATATCTATTCCAAAATTGAGAAAGGGATGTCTCCGATGGAAGCGGGTATAAAAGGTTCGAATGAAATTGTCTTCGCCGTGATTGCCACGACGATCTCGCTTGTTGCCGTATTTATTCCGATTGTCTTTTTGCAGGGCACTACCGGACGCTTGTTCCGGGAATTCAGTATTGTAATTGCCGGTGCGGTATGTGTGTCTTCTTTTGTAGCCCTCACCTTTACACCGATGATTTCTACTAAATTGCTGACAAGCAATGCCACTGAAAATTGGTTTTACCGGAAAACGGAACCGTTTTTTGACGGGATGACAGATTATTACCGCCGCTCGCTGCATGCGTTTATGCGCCATCGCTGGCTGGCAGTGGTAATTGTTGTTGCCTCATTCGGTTTTATATGGTATTTGTTGGGTGTGATTCCGTCAGAGATGGCGCCGTTGGAAGACCGCTCGAATATCTCGGTTAATGCCACGGCGCCCGAAGGTGCCTCTTTTGAATACATGGAGCGTTATACCAAAGAATTATCTCAATATATTGAAGAAACGTTGCCGGGTAGAGAGAGTACGGTCGAGATGGTCGGCCGAGGGTCTACTAACCGGGCGAATCTGAATATCTGGTTGAAGCCGGTCGAAGCCCGGTCTGAATCCCAGCAGGATCTGGCCGACGAGTTATCGAAACAAGTACGCCGGTTTACAGGAGCGCGAAGTATGGTTTCTCAGCAACAAACATTTGGCGGCCGTCGGGGCGGCTTGCCTGTACAATATGTTATTCAGGCCAAAAACCTGGAGAGCC
>JAVWBH010000175.1:0-6430 GCA_036649595.1 Bacteroidales bacterium | reverse complement strand
ATCTTGATCAGGATCCTGTTTTTCCCTAAGGATTGACCGTTTTAGAAGCCTGATTTAAAAGCGACAACGAAGTGGTTCGTGTGATTGCCGATTAAGAAAAGGCGGTTTCCGAGAATGATGTGACTGCGTTAGAAGAGTTGATTCATTTAATGGATCAACATAAGGCCTGGGATTTTGAATTGCGGATTAAGCAGATCCTTTCTCAATTAAAAATCCGGGATTTTGATCAGAAAGTAGAGCAATTGTCCGGCGGACAGCGAAAACGGGTCGCTTTGGCAAATGTCTTGATTTCTGAGCCCGAATTGCTGATTCTGGATGAACCTACCAATCACTTGGATTTGGAGATGACCGAATGGCTGGAAGGATATCTTAGCCGCTCGCGGGTAGCCTTGTTAATGGTTACTCACGACCGTTATTTCCTGGATCGCGTTTGTAATGAAATTATAGAGATTGATCGGAAACAGTTGTTTTCATATAAAGGAAACTATAGTTACTACCTCGAAAAAAGACAGGAAAGGGTAGAAGCGACCAATACGGAAATTGAACGGGCAAACAACCTGTTGCGTACCGAGCTCGACTGGATGCGCCGGCAGCCACAAGCACGCGGGCATAAGGCGAAGTATCGTGTGGATGCTTTCTATGAACTGGAGGAGAAAGCCAAACGGGAGCGTGATATGGGCAATGTGCAACTGAATGTAAAAGCCTCTTATATCGGATCGAAAATTTTTGAAGCAGAACATGTTTATAAAAGTTTCGGCGACCTGAAAATCCTCGAAGATTTTAATTATGTGTTTTCCCGCTATGAGAAAATGGGTATTGTCGGTAATAACGGAACCGGGAAGTCTACCTTTATCAAGATTCTGATGGGAGAGGTTGCACCCGATAAAGGGACAATTGATATTGGCGAAACGGTACGTTTCGGCTACTATAGCCAGGACGGGCTGAAGTTTGATGAGCAGATGAAAGTGATCGATGTGGTACGTGATATCGCTGAGGAAGTATCACTGGGAGACGGCTCGAAAATGAGTGCCTCTCAATTTTTACAGCATTTCTTGTTTGCCCCTGAAACCCAACATAGTTTTGTTTATAAACTGAGCGGAGGCGAAAAAAGACGTTTGTACCTTTGTACGGTGTTGATGCGTAATCCGAATTTTTTGGTTCTCGATGAGCCGACCAATGATTTGGATATCATGACGCTGAATGTACTCGAAGAGTATTTACGTAGTTTTAAAGGATGTGTGATCGTTGTGAGCCATGACCGTTACTTTATGGATAAGGTTGTTGATCACCTGATGGTATTCCGCGGAAATGCCGATCTGAAAGATTTTCCGGGTAATTATTCGGATTATCGCGACTGGAAGGAAATGATTGAGGCGAAAGAAAAGGCAGAAGCTACAGAAAAAGCCAAGACAGAGGCCAAAAAACAACCGGTTGCCACTGTTGAACCAAAGCAAAATGATAATCAGAAGCGGAAACTTTCTTTCAAAGAAAAACGAGAGTTCGAAGAGCTGGAAACCGTTATTCCTGCCTTAGAAACAGAAAAAGCTGCCCTCGAAGTTGAATTGAGTAGTGGTACGCTTTCAACGGATGATTTATTGTCAAAAGCAAACCGGATCAGCGAACTAATTGATATGATTGATGAAAAGACGATGCGCTGGCTGGAATTAAGCGAAATATGATAATAAGATGTAAAAAAAAGAAGGTGTGCCAAAAGCATACCTTCTTTTTTTTTATTGTAACGTGATATCAGGCTTAGTTATCCGATTCGGTTTATTTATAGTTTAACCCGTTCGGAATTTCCCTTTTTACTTTCATTATGCATGCGGTCGACTGCCGTTACGACATATACATATTTTTCTTTCCCCTTATTATAAGGCAGCAGATAATACGTATCGCGTGTTGTGGCAACGAGATGAGCCGCGTCATTCAAGTTTCTTTTTTCACCTTTCTTATATCGATAAATACAGAAGTAGATCTGTTTTTGAAGTTCGTCTTCTGTTTCCCGGCGTTTCCATTGCAGTTCATATCCCCGTTCTGTCCAGCGGGTTTTTACTTTGCGTACTTCATTGGGCATGCGGTCATCAATATGGGTGTAAGCGGGGATAAGTGCCGGCATAGCATGGTATTTCGATGCCAGGGCAGTCGCCACTTTCTTTTCATTGTTTGCAATCTGATAACCGTACCAGAAGCAATTACCCGACACGTTGTCTAAGGTGCGGCTGAGTTCTATCTTTTTACCGAAATGATTGTCAGATTGGGTAAGATTATACCCATTATCAAGAGACCTGCTAATACTTTGTCCGATATATAGTTGGGTATCATTGTGATGCGTATTCCACCATTTGATAAGGGTATCATAATCAGCAGCCTTGTGCCCTCTTTCCCAATAGAGTTGCGGTATGACATAATCAATCCATCCTTCACGGGTCCATCTTAGAACATCCGCATACAGATCATCATAATTCTGCAAACCGTTTGTTTTACTGCCGGCAGGATCCGTTTTCGCATTTCTGTAAATACCGAACGGACTTATACCGAATCGCACCCATGGTTTTATACTTAAAATATCTTCATGTATGGACTTGATTAATATATTCACATTCTGGCGTCGCCAATCTGCTCGTTGATTAGCTGAAAATTTCATTTTTTCATGATAAGCAGCAAAACTGGCATCATCCGGAAATAGTTTTCCCTGTACCGGATATGGATAAAAATAATCATCCATATGAATGGCATCTACATCATATCGGGTAATAATATCCTTTATGACTTCACGGAAAAATTTACGGCATTGCGGTTGTCCGGGATCAAAATATAATTTACCGTCATATTCGACAAACCATTCCGGATTCCGGTTATAAATATGGTTAAATGAAGGGCGTTCTTTTGAACTTGTCGTTACCCTGTACGGATTTAGCCATGCGTGGAATTCCATATTCCGTTTATGACATTCTTCAATCAGAAACTCTGCCGGATCCCAGAATGGATTAGGCGCTTTGCCTTGTGTACCGGTAAGATAACGGCTCCATGGCTCGAGCATAGAAGGGTAGAAAGCATCCGCCGATGGCCGGAGCTGAAATAGTACGGCATTGATACCGGCATCTTTAAGCTTATCGAGCATGTTGGTAAAATAATCCTGCATCTCAACTTTTGTCATTCCGGCATATTGGCCTTGATGAACAGTCTGAATCCAGGCGCCGCGGAATTCTCTTTTGGGATTTTGCTGAGCACTGATTCCGAGTGAAAAAAAGAGTCCGAATGCAAGTGCAAACGATTTGATTAACTTCATGAGTTTATAGGTAGTGGTGTAAGAATAATTAGCTGGTTCAAATGTAAACTATTCTTTGCGAAGAATGAAAAAAAAATCATAAAAGCTATTCAGCACTAACAGAATATAAATTAAATTTACGTATCATTTAAAATAAATATACCATGATTTTAATTGCTGACAGTGGTTCAACCAAGACAGAGTGGTGTTTATGTGGTCGTCATGAAACATCGGTTAAAGTTTATACAAAAGGAATTAATCCTTTTTATCAATCAGAAAAAGAGATTTCCGAGTCTATCGGGACTGAATTAATGTCTCAACTGGGAAATGAAGATATTTCACATATTTATTTTTATGGAGCAGGATGTGCCTTTCCTGATAAGAATAAGCAAATTGAGGCTGCCCTGAAAACCTGGTTCCCGAATGCGGTTTGTGAAGTAAAGAGCGATTTATATGGAGCATGTCGCGGATTATTGGGTAATAGCCCCGGTATAGCCTGTATATTGGGTACCGGATCTAATTCTTGTTATTATGATGGTAAGGAAATCATTTCAAATATATCTCCGCTCGGTTTTATTTTAGGTGACGAGGGTAGCGGAGCTCATCTGGGAAAGAAGATGGTTGCCGAATTTTTAAAGAATCAGCTGCCCGAAGATCTGAAATCAAAATTTCTGGAAGAATTTCAGACATCGCCCGGAGATATCCTTGATCATGTATACCGCCAACCTTTTCCTAATCGTTATCTTGCCGGCCTTTCGCGCTTTTTAATAAATCATATTGATGAACCGGAGTGTTATGACCTCGTTCATGGCTGTTTCCGTGAATTTTTCGAGCGAAATGTGATGCAATACGATTTCTCTGATGAGTTGCCGGTAAATTTTGTAGGATCAATAGCCTATCATTACCGGGAGATACTCGAACGTGTCGCTTCCGAGTTTGGATTATGGATTGAAAAGGTGGATAAAAATCCGATAGACGGCCTTGTAAAATATCATACAAACGATTAGATATGTCATTTGAAAAAATTACAGAGAAGAGTTCTTTATACAATGATCTCGAAAAGAAAACAATAGGAGAGCTATTGGAGTGTATGAACCGGGAAGACCGGAAAGTTCCGGATGCGGTTGGCAAATGTATTCCTGAGATAGAGAAGCTCGTTGAAGGAATTGTTGAAAGAATGAAAAAAGGGGGCCGCTTGTTTTATATGGGTGCAGGTACCAGCGGCAGGTTAGGGGTACTGGATGCTTCCGAAATACCTCCTACTTTTGGTATGCCGAATACATTTGTAATCGGGTTGATTGCAGGCGGAGAAAAAGCCTTGCGTAATCCGGTAGAGGCGGCGGAAGACGATTTTGAAAAAGGCTGGAATGAACTCCTCGGATATCAGATATCTTCATTGGATACAGTGGTGGGGATTGCAGCTTCCGGTACTACTCCTTATGTGATCGGAGCGTTGCGCAAGTGTCGTGAAAACGGTATCCTTACAGCCTCAATCAGTTGTAATCCGGATTCACCAGTGGCCGCAGAAGCGGATATAGCCATAGAGCCGATTGTGGGTCCCGAATTCGTCACGGGAAGTACCCGAATGAAATCCGGTACTGCCCAGAAATTGGTTTTAAATATGATAACCACTACGACTATGATTCAATTAGGGCGTGTAAAAGATAACAAGATGGTCAATATGCAGTTGAGCAATGCCAAATTGGTAGATAGGGGTACCCGTATGATAATGGATGAATTGGGGCTGGACTATGAAAAGTCAAAAGCCCTCTTATTACTTCACGGTTCGGTAAAGAAAGCTACCGATACATATCTTTGTAAATAAATCAGATCAGCATATTGATAGAAAAAAAGGTGAATCTACAGCAGATTCACCTTTTTTTCTATCAATATGCTTTGTTTACCAATGCTGTTCGGAAATAGTGCGCGAGGATCTCTTTGTAACCGTATCCTTTCTGGCTCATAACGGCGGCTCCGATCTGACAAAGGCCTACGCCATGTCCCCAGCCGGCACCAGTAAGAATGAATTTTTCCGGAATCTCATTATTCCCCATTATTTTATCAATCACGAAAGCCGAACTGTAGAGATGCGTCTCAGAAAGTATTTTTCTTATTTCCAGTTCTTTTCCGATTATCATTGTTCTTTTCGTACCAATGATTTTTAATCGGATAATCCGGCCCGACTCACCTCTTTCAACCGGAATTAAGTCGGTGATCAGCCCAAAATCAATGCCGGTGCGCTTGTGAATAAGGTCGCTGATCTCTTTTTGGGAAAAAGAAACTTGCCATCGGTAGAAATCGGGTGTTTCCTGATCATAATGATTCAAAACCTGGGTTAGAATCTGCTTATCCGTCGTGTTGCAGAAAGCAGACGGATCATTCCTGATCCATTCTTCCGCAAATTCTTCATCTGTTAAATCAGATGGAAGAGCTTCTTTTTCAGCGGCAATATAATCCACCATCCCGGCATGAACGTTTCTCATTCCGGCCGGATGATCGTAGACCGGTTGTAAATATGGATAGGGGGTATTTTCCCAACAATTTTCAAATCGCTCAGTGATTCCGCCACAACATTTTGAAAATCTGGCATCGCAGATTTTGTTTTCCGCCATTAAAAGCTCGCCATACGTTTCATCAATTGCTTTTTCAACCAGAGAAGCCGTAATACGCGAAATTCCCTGATAACGCTGGCAGTGGTCGTCCGCACATACATCAAATAAATGATGATCTTCCCGATCATACCAGCGTACAATCTCATGACTGTTATTTATCTGGCGGGTAACCACCTTTTCTTTTTTCTCTAATTGCGACAAGACCCAACTACGGGATATGACGGCATGAGCTTTTAATAACTCTTTGTTGCTGGTGGCAGACATTTCTGAGGAGATAACACTTTTCAGATATTCTTCTACCGGCAGGATATTGATCGCATGCAACTCTCCTTGATTTGCTATTAAGCGTAAAATGCCGTTAAAGGTTTGGTCTTCTTCTCTTTCCCAATGAAAGTTGATTCCTATTGTTACGCCGTTGAGCGTAAAACTGCATGGGTGTCCGTTCGGATGCGGAATCAGATCAAGTTCTTCAAAATAATCGCCATTAAATAAGATATGGTTATCAACGATTTCGGCATATTGCTCATATTCATAAGGATATCCGTTTTGA
>JAVWBH010000174.1:0-6498 GCA_036649595.1 Bacteroidales bacterium | reverse complement strand
GATAAGGGTTGTTGTTGTCTTCCGTGGGATGATATTGCATATATCCCGATTTGTTAATATTGAACTGATATGTTTTATCTGCGAATAAATAATCCGGAAAAGGAATTTTGTGCCAGGTCGGATGTTCATATCCTAATATCTTGTCGATTGCACTTTGCTGTTGACTGAATACCGGATCGGAAGTGTAATCTATAGATTCAATATATGTAAAAACGGAATCCGGATAATAATTTTGGTTCTCACCATCCCATACAGGAGAGATGGCTTCGAAAGATAAAAAATAATAGTTTGGTTCGTTCGGGCGATCCCGTAACTCAACCTGATAATTCCAATAAACATTTACGGTCAGGTAGCCGGGAATCAGGACCGAGTCTTTATGTTCTATCGATTTAAAAGATATAATTTCTGCCGGAAAAGGAATTGTCGTGGTGGCATTTGCCTCCGGAAATCCTGCTGCACTTGCCTCTATGCGTATCTTATCGCCCGAACGCGGTTTATATACCCCTTCGTAATAAGCCATTTTATTATTCTGTGAATAGTTTTCACGGCATATAAGCGTTTCGCGGAATTCGTCATTCACAAACAGATCAACTTTTACATTCGTCTTTCGCATATCCGGTTCGGGGTCTGTAAAAAAACAGGTGTGCGAAACTTTTATTGCTACCGGCTCTTCGGCAGGCAGGAAGGCGCTGATTACCAATTTGGGGTCCGGCCGCAGATAATCGAGATTGATATCTTCGGTGCAGGATACCATTATCAACACAAATGGTAAGTAAAACGGTATTAACCGGATAAATTTTTTTAGATCCATATATTATCAGAATTTATAGGTGTAAGATACCGACGGAATGATTGGCATGAATCCCATGGTTTGGAAACGAGGACGTCTTTCATAGCCGACGTATTTTGTGGTTTTGTATATCATGAATGTATTAATGCGGTTATACGCATTATAAATGCTTACGTTCCAAATACCGGTACGCCCGCTCTTTTTGGGCATGTAGATATTCATGCTCAGATCCAGCCGGTGAAAGTCGGGCATCTGAAAATTGTTGCGGGTAGTATAATAATCATGATTGGCATCGGAGTAATCCTGGTCATTTGTTACGTAGTTTTCGAGGGTCAGCGTGGTGCGGTTGCCGGATGCATAGGTCCAGGCACCTGTTAATTCTACCCGGGGTGTAAACCGGTGCGTAACCACGATGTTGAGTTTGTGGCGGTTGTCATAACGTGCCGGAAAAGAGACCCCGTCGTTGATTTCGTCAAACCGGCGATTCGCCCACGAAAGCGTATATCCGATCCAGCCCGTGGTGCGGCCGGTTTCTTTCCGGATCATCATTTCACATCCGTATGCCTTGCCTTCTCCCCGGGTTAGTTTTTCGTCCCATTTTGCCGTACCGGGCAGAAATGAGAATCCGTCTTTATAATCAAGTAGGTTATGCATTTTCTTGTAATATCCTTCTACCGAAAACTGATATGTTTTATTCAGCGAATAATATACTCCCGCCGATATCTGGTCGGAGAGCAGCGGTTTAATATTTTTAGTTACCGGAATCCATGAATCGGTAGGCAAATTCAAGAAACTGTTGCTGAGCAGATGTACATATTGAGCCATCCGGGCATAGGCGGTTTTTACACTCACATTTTGCTGTAAGAGCCAACGCAACGAGAGGCGGGGTTCGGCAGAAACATAGGTGTGCTTTTGTATGTTGAACAGCGAAAGCCGGATGCCGCCGTTGGCTTTTAGGCGGGGTGAAATTTCCCATTCATCTTCGGCAAAGAGCGCAAGTTCGCGGGCATTAAAGGTATCATCGGTAAGCAACTGCGCGTTGACGGTGGAGTCTTGCGTACTTTTATCTGTAAAGCGGCTGAACTCCGGCTGAAAATTGTGGAAAAGCAGATCGCCTCCGAAGCGCACATGATGGCGGTCATTGGGCTGATAGTCGAAAGCACTGCGGATACCCAAATCCCGTATCCGGTTGGAGGTCATGTTTTCCGTTGTCTGTTCCTGATACATGTCTGACTGTTTTTCGCCGAACGTTTCCTTTTGGATATAAGACAGTTTGGAGTGGTAGCGGCTAAACAGACCCGATACTTTTCCGAATAATTTATGGTTAAACATATGCGACCATCCGGCGGTAACCAGTATATTTCCCCAACGCATGTTGGCATCTACCTGATTATCCCATATAGGCACCTCGTTTTTAACCGAAAAATCAGAGTTTCCGCCTTCCATCACATCGTTGCCATTGTAAATGCTTACGAAGATGCGGCTGCGGTTGTTTAGGCGGTGGGTGATTTTTCCGTTGAGGTCGTGAAACGCATAGCGCCCCCGCATTTTCTTACCGTCGTCTTTATTGACCTTATTAATAATTGCCAGCGTAGGAGCCGTCAGCACATCCAGCCATGTCCGGCGTAATGCGATATGGAAAGAGGTCTTATTTTTGATAATCGGACCTTCGAGCGAGAGATTTCCCGAAATCAGCCCGACGGAAGCTGATCCGTGATAGGTCTTCATATTTCCTTCGGGGGTCTGTATATCAACGATCGAAGAAAGGCGTCCGCCATAGCGGGCCGGAAATCCTCCTTTCAGAAATTCCAGGTTATGAACGGCTTCCGGATTGAATGCCGAAAAGACGCCGCCGATGTGGTTTACCTGATATACCGGATTACCGTCTATCAGAAACAGGTTTTCATCTAAATTACCGCCGCGCACATAGAGTCCGGCCGTCCCTTCCGTACCGACAGCTACCCCGGGGGTGAGTTGCAGGGTCTTTATAATGTCTGATTCGCCAAACAATACCGGAGTCTGCTTGATGGTTTGTTTCGTCAGGTGGATAGCTCCCATCTGAGGTGCATGTACCAGTCTGGTTTCAGGATCAGTGTTGCCGCTTACCACAACTTCTTTCAGCGAAGAGGTATGAGGAATGAGCTCGATTGTGATCGAGGTGTCTTTTTGCAAAGAGTTTAATCGGATGATCTGATCTTCATATCCGATATAAGAGCAACTTAACTGCCGGGTATCGGGTGATACGGTAATGCTGAAAAATCCTTGCTGGCTGGTAGCGGTCCCTGAGCGTGTGCCGAGCTGAATCACCGACGCTCCGATCAGCGCTTCCAGACTGCTCTGGTCCCGGACAAAGCCGCTGATTACGATTTGAGTGGCCTTTTTGCGCAGGATAATTGTCTTTTTATTGATGTTGAATTCGATATTGGCAGGCGAAAGCAATCGTGCTAAAAGCTGAGTGACAGGCTCTTCGTGTGCTTCCAGATCAATCGGCTTCTTCTGATTAAATATAACCGGATTATACGAAAAGTGATAGCCGCTCTGCTGCTCGATCGCTTCAAGTACAGCCGGATAGTAGCTTTTTCGCAAAGAGAGGGTTATTCTGGTTTCATTGGCGAAGATTTCTGTGGTACCGAATAAGAAAAAAAGAATTATAAAGATCGTGTAACAAATCTGTTTCATGTTGTGAGCGTATTACCGGGTGAAAAATTTATATCCGAATAGCACCGAGAAAGTCTGATATTCGGGTGTTATACTTTTCTTTACCGGTATCGGGTGGAAGAAAGAAATTTCATATTCCAGTCCGAGAGTAAACTCCTTAATTTCCATGCCGCCCCGTAACAGAATACCCCAATCCATTCGTTTGCGGTTCTGATATTCTTTCTGATAAGGGTTGCCGTACGTTTCCATGTATTCGAACGAATGGTTTGTGCGCACCTCTTCCTCGTAGGTCAGTTTGCCGGTAAGGGCGTACGCCAGATAGGGGCCAAAAGCAACGTACAAGGATGCATCCTGAGCCGCCTGGTAATTAAAACGGGCAAGAATGGGTAATTGCAGGTAGTTGGTTTTTTCTTTGCGGGCTGTTTTTTTATATCCGATAAATCGCCCGGAGTAATTGTAGAATCCGTTTCTTTCTATATCAAAGAGAGATTCCGACGGGTCGATGGGAATCGTGATTTTGTAATCGGATTCCGGATATTCGTAAATTGCACTAAGGGTTGTTGAAGAGGAGAACCGTTGTACGTGGTATAGCCCCGATTGAATGGCAAATGAACTATTTTCGAATCCGTAAATAACTGCCGCTCCCAGTTTGCTGCCGATTTTGGGAGTCGACTTATTAAACTTGCTTACGTTTATTCCGACTTCCGGGTTTATCGACCATTGGGCATCTGCTGTTTGAGCCATTGTTGCCATGGCCAGAATCATCATGATATTCTTTTTCATATTCTTTTGTGATGAATGTTTTGATCCTATGATGCCGATTTCCGAAAAACCCCTATTCGGATATTTATTTTTTTAAAAAAAATGATGATAAATCTGAATTGCTTTCTCTCGTAGTGTTTTTAAAGCCTTCCCGATCTGATTTTCGACAGTTTTGACCGAAATTTTTAGTTCATCGGCGATCTCCTGATATTTCAGGCCGTCGCGTTTTGACAGAAGGAGTATTTTTCGCCGTTCGGGAGGGAGTTGTTCGATGGCTTTCCATAACCGGGCATCCCGTTCGGAATTAAAAATCTGTTCTTCCAGCGACAAGTCTTCGAAATCGCGCGCTTCGTCGGACAAAGAGATGTTTTTCCGGTTTTTTTCGATTTGATAAAGCGTATTATTACGTACACTCTGATAGAGGTAGGCTTTCAGGTTAAGGATATGCTGGCTATTTTGCAATTTATCCCATGTCTCCGAAAAAGTTTGCTGTACAATATCTTCTGCATCATCCGGATCGCCGATATAATGAATCGCAAATAAGCATAACGGCCGGTAATGGGCCTTAAAAAAACGCTCGAATTCGGCAGAAGAGATCAC
The DNA here is from genome assembly GCA_036649595.1 of Bacteroidales bacterium. Classification (GTDB taxonomy): domain Bacteria; phylum Bacteroidota; class Bacteroidia; order Bacteroidales; family JAUNSR01; genus JAUNSR01. The sequence goes on along the minus strand of JAVWBH010000174.1, from coordinate 1,688 downwards.
GGTCATTCAATCATTGATTAATTAAGAATTGATTTTAGATTACAAAGAAACGATTTTTTAATAAAATAATAATACGTTTTAGTCTTTCGGGCGGGATAAATAGTCGGAATGGGAAAGGAATTTATAAAAAATCCTCCCGGAGTGTTGTTGGCACATCCGGGAGGAAATTGGGTTATCAGGTGTTTAAAGCAGGTGATATATTATTGTCGGGGTGCATGATATACCCTTTGTTTGATTATATCGATGTATTGTGTGATATGTTCGGTTTTTTCATTTCCCATAATCCATAAGGCGCATGCGTCTTCATCTTTCGAATAAGACGGCTGGATATAATCGCTGGTAATCACCTCATATCCGTTGCGTTTATAATAATTAATCCGGCGCAGAGCCATCTCGTTGTCATCCGGTTCTACTTCCAGCAGTCGCAGCCCGGGCAAGTTGGTTGCAATCCAGTCGAGTACCCGGCGTCCGATCTCTTTATTGCGCATGTGGTTAAAAACAGCCAGGTGTTCGAGGTAATAAAAATCGCCCATGTCCCAGTAAATAAATAGTCCGGCCGGTTCGCCATCACATTCGATGGCGTTCAGAAACATCGATTCGTTATTTTCAATCAATTGTTTCAACTGTCCGATCTCTCTTCTTTCTTCTGCCGGAAACGCTTCTTCGTAGAGTGCGATCAGCGGGGTTAAGCGGAGGTCGTCTGCTTGTGTAATTCTGTTTAATCGGATCATAATATATCGGTATTTAAAAGATTATAAACGAAAAAGGATGCGCAGTTTTTCGCGCGAGAAGAGGCCTGCACTATCCAGGATGATCATTAATACGGCGAGCAGGATAATGAGTACGCCCGCTACCTGGTCTGTTCCGAAAAATTCATTCAAAAAAACCACGCCCAGGGCTACAGCCGTTAGGGGTTCCATACAGCCCAGTATGGCGGTGGTGGTAGAACCTACATGCTGGATAGCCAGAATTAGCGTCAGGTCGGATACCAGGGTCGGGATCAGCGCCAGCAGGAGCAGGTTGATGCCGGTGGTGAGGTCGGAGGGGGTATCCAGCCCTTCTCCTTTGAAAAACAGGTTTGCCAGAAATACCATTGCGGAAGCAAAAAGAACATAGAATGTCATCTTTAATCCCTCCATTTTGCTTATGCATGATTTATTGATACCTACAATATACAGAGCATATGTAAACACGGTAAGAAGAACCATCATTAATCCTTTTATACTGATATTCTCGCCACTCTGCGCTCCGCTGAGCAGATAGACCCCGCCAATGGCCATCAGTGTGGAGATCAGAACCGGCAGCGATGCTTTTGATTTATAAAACAAGATCATGATGCCGGTTACCACTACCGGATATAAAAAGTGTACCGTGGTGGCGATGCCACTGGGTACATGCAGGTAGGAGGCGGTTAGGAAAAGGGCGGTTAATGCGTACAGCGAGCCGAGTCCGAACAGAGTTATAAACTCTTTTACCGATACTCGCAGGTTGTTTTTTCGTAAAAGCAGATAAGCGCCGATCACCACGGTGGAGATGGCGAAGCGATAAAAGAGTACCGATTCCAGATTCATGCCTGACCGAAGTACAGGGAGAGCAAACAGGGGGATCATCCCGAATGTGGATGAGGAGATCATTGCGAGAAATACGCCTTTCAATTGTTTCATTTATGTTTATTTTTTATACGCGGA
>JAVWBH010000173.1:0-6512 GCA_036649595.1 Bacteroidales bacterium | reverse complement strand
ATCCCCAAATTATTGTAGAATTAATTTAAAATATTGTGTAAATGAATATCAGAAAAATGTTTTCAACAATAATTTCATTCTAAACAAAACTAAAACCAAACCCATTTTAAAGGCTGCTCTAGGCGCTAATAAACAAATTTATAATATCATTATACAAATTTGAAAGCATCAGATCATAATTAAACACATCCTAAACAAAGCAGTTAAAGATCTATCTTACTTCATAATATCATTGTAATATGATTTAAAGTATGATACTGGGAAAGATTACAAATAAAATTAAAATATTTATTTCTTAATTATATACACTATGACAACCTGTAGACTATTTATTCTGGCCCTTGCTTGCGGCGCTACATTCGGTGCCTCTGCTCAAGGATTTGCCCGATTTACAGCAGAAGGCGTAAAAGGCTCTATCCGAAACATCAAAAACAAACCATCGAAGGTTGAAGTAATCGTTGACAGCAATGCTGATCTGAAAAACATTGAGTTCAAATACAAATTATTGAGCGATTGTTCTATGACGGGAGAACTGACTGCAGATTTTTCAAAACCTCAGCAAGTGATCATCAACAAAAATGACGGAACAAGCAAAGAATGGATTGTCGAAGTAAAAAAACTTACCCCGGCTCCTCTTCCATTGGAGATTTCATTTTCTAAAAATACTCCGGCAATCTGGACACCGGAAACCAAAGGCTGGGTAAACCAGGCAACAGATGAAAGCAAACCAACCGTAGTACGATTCGGCAACAGCAATGTAACATTTACCGCTGCATTTGAAGGGGAAGCGAAAGAAGTAAATTTCGACCTGATTTTCATTGGTAAACCGGGCGACAAATTTGACGGAAGCTTTGCGGTTGAAAGTTCTGCCGACGGAGTTAAATGGGAAAAACTCAATGGATTCAAAGAAAAAGACATCACAACTAACAGCCAGTTCAGCTGTAAACCAAATAAAAATGCCCGTTTTATCCGCTGGACATATACTGAGCGTTTAAAACAAAACATAAATCTAAATAATATCTCTATTAAATAATTCTTTTAATACATATCAGATATGAAAAAAAGAAATCTACTCACTTCTTTATTTTTCTCGTCAGTAGCGTTACTGACAGCTCAGACAACAACCCTTCCATATCATGCCGATTGGAAATATGCTGAAGGAGGTTTTGAACAAGACGGACAAGCAGGAAAGCCTGATTCAGACCATACATTATACAATCTGGGTGGATGGGAATCAACAAAAACAGCTGGTTCACGCCCATTTTTTATCGCTATATCGCAAGGTGCGCCGATCGCAAACACAATGGAATTCAATGACGCGACACAAGATCCGACTCAGAATACCTCTTGGTTAATTTCGCCTGCATTTGACTTCTCTGCAAACACAGACAAAAACATTTCATTCAAATGCGGACTTGAGAAATTAGAAAATCGCACTTCTAACCTGGAGCTTCTTTATTCTACTGACTATGCAGGAGATGCTAAAACAGCTACATGGGTTTCTGTGAAACAAAATCTGATTCCTGACACACAGGCCGGATTGGGTATTGCAAAAATGGAAACGGTAAATATCACATTACCAATCGTTGAAGGAAGCGTTGTTATTGCAATCAAGGCAGATAAAGCCGAAGGAAAAACAGCTGCCGCACAGGCTAAGATCCGAGTAACGGAATTCGCTATCACAGAAACAGAAAAATCAACGTTAATCACGCTTCCTTATGAAGCAGCATGGCATTACAAAGAAGAAATCGTAAATGCCGATTCTTCTTTAAATATGTCATTAGATGCCAATGCAGGTTTATTCAATGGTAACCGTGAGTTTTACAACTTAGGCGGTTGGAGTCTTGCAAATACAGAAGGATCTCGTTCATTCTTCCTTAGCAAAACAAAAATCACAGGTACCGACTTATTCAAACCAATTCCAAACACACTGGAATTCCTGGACGACAAACAGAAAACCCCTGTTACAACCTGGATCATCTCTCCTGAAATCGATTTTTCGGGCGCTACAGACAAATACATCTCTTTGCTTTGCGGAAAAGAGAAAGCAGATCAGCAATCTTCAAACATTGATTTGGTTTACTCTGTAAATTACGCCGGAGATCCGGAAGCTGCTACATGGACTGTAATCAGCAGCAAATTGATTGATGCAAAACAGGAAGGTCTGAATGAAACAACAATGACATTCATTGAAGAAAAACTAAACCTGAACGCCCCTAAAGTGGTACTTGCAATCCGTGCATCAAAAGACGGGCAAGAAGGCGGCAAACAAGCAAAAATCCGTGTTAAGAATTTGGCGGTAACTCTTCAGTCAATCGAAACAGGCATTCAGGATCAATTAGCAGAAAACACGATTTCATTTTACCCTAATCCGGTAAATGAAACATTGCATATTGCAAATGCAGAATCTGTTGAAAAACTTGAAATCTACTCGATTGCAGGACAGAAACAAATGGAAGTAGCTTATCCGGCTACAACTATCTCTGTATCTCACCTGGCTGCCGGCAGCTACCTGGCACGCATTCAAACAATCGACGGATCAGTTCGTACACTTCAGTTGATCAAAAAATAAATATAAAGAGATTCATTTCCTTTCCCCTGTCGGCAAGTTTATTCAAATAACTCCGGCAGGGGTTTTTGTTTTTATAAAAACCGACAAGCGTCCAGACAAGAAGCTTTCTATTTAAAATACTTAAATTTAAACATAAAATACACACTGCTGCAAATACGGAAGTAACTGACAGAAAGTGTTTAATAATATGGATCCTACAACAAAAACAGACCGGAATAAGGAAAGATTTTATTATCTTTGGCAACAGAATTCACACGTTTTTTTGTCCATATTTGGGATCATTCACCACATCCGCATGAAAAGTAACTTAATTACCTACATTTTTTTTTGCATCGCATTCTTTTTTATATCTACAGCCGGAAACGCAGCTCAGGATATAAACTTTTCGCGTATTTCTATCAATGATGGATTATCACAAAGTACTGTTTCCTCTATTGCTCAAGATAAAACAGGAAATATGTGGTTTGCCACATTTGATGGATTAAATAAATATGACGGATATTCATTCCGCATCTACCGCCACGAACCGGATGACACAACAAGCATCGGCAGCAATGTTGCGCGTTTGGTCAAAACCGACAAGAACGGAACATTGTGGATCGGTACGCATGCCGGACTATCCCGCTATGACGAAAAACTCGATTGCTTTCGAAACTATGTATTCCCACAAAAAGGACATTCGGCCGAAGTCTTATGTTTTATAGAACTCGACAAAGAACAACTATTAGTCGGGACCGATCTTGGCATGATGGTTTTCAATACCAAGCAAGAGCGCATCGTCGATAATCCGTTGAATGAAAGCATGCGAAATGCCAAAGCTACGAGTATGCTGAAATGGGATGAGAACATTTTCGTAGGCACAGATAAAGGGCTATACCTGTATCACATTCAACAAAAAACATTCAAGCCCTATCATGAAAAGCTAAACAACATTCGCATTCAGTGTATTCTTAAACAAACAAATTCACGTTTATGGGTAGCTACGGAAGGTGCCGGATTATTCTTATTAAATCCGCGCAATGAGCATCTTCGCCACTACTCACATAATTCGGGCGATCGCAATTCCATTAGTTCGAATTATATCCGCTCCCTTGAACTAGATGCTCAGAATCGTTTATGGATCGGAACATTCAATGACCTAAACATTTATCACGAACAATCAGACACGTTCGTTAAATACAGTCACGATCAATTGGATGAGACCAGTTTATCGCAAAATTCTATTCGTTCTATCTTTCATGATTCGCAGGGAGGCATGTGGCTCGGCACGTTCTTCGGGGGATTGAATTACTATCATCCTTTGAAAAACAGATTTCGCATTATCCGCCAGACACCATTCGTCAATTCACTGAGTGACAATGTCATCAGCTGCATGAATGAAGATAATGACCGAAATCTCTGGATAGGCACCAACGACGGCGGATTAAATAAATTCGACCAAAAGACAGGAACCTATACTCATTTCAACATGCAAAGCAAGAGTGTTGAGTCAAGACTATTATCCAATAATATAAAATCGGTATATATTGATGAGAATAATGACCAGGTCATAATCGGAACCCATGCCGGAGGTTTAAGCATCTTAAATCGCAAAAACAATAAAATGCGTCATTTTATTACTTCCAACAGTGACCTGTTGGATAATAACGTGTATTCTATTCTTCCGCTTAATAAAAATGAACTCTGGATAGGTACCTTGAAAGGCCTTCAGGTATTCGACCTCCACAACCAGACATTCCGAAGCCTTCAACATGAAGTCGACTCGAAATATATTCTGACATTATACCGCGATCGCAAAGAACGTCTTTGGATCGGCACAGAAAAAGGACTGCACATTTACGCCATCAATGGGAACCGCCTGGACAAAATCGAGCCAGACTGGTTGCCAAAAAGCTTACAGCAGACACATATAAATTGTATTTTAGAAAATAAACGCGGAGAATTCTGGATTGGTACACACAACGGACTATATGGAATTCAGGAAGTTAAAAAACAGCAGATTCATTACACCAACAAAATCGGCTTACCGAATAATGTAATCCATGGTATTCTGGAAGACACGTTTGGCCGATTATGGATCAGCTCAAACAAAGGGCTTACCTGCCTGGTACCTGAAACCGGAAAAATAAAAAATTTCACCGTTGTTGATCGCCTTCAAAGCAATCAGTTTAACAACTATGCTTACATGAAAACATCATCCGGCGATATGTATTTCGGTGGAATCCAGGGTATTACCGTTTTCCGGCCGGAGCTATTGATGGATAACCCTCATATGCCGGCTCCGGTAATTACCCGGTTACGTTTATTCAACAAGACCGTACAGCCGGGAGACGATACCGGTATCCTGAAGAAGAGTATTCATCTGACAAAGGCGATTACGCTCAAAGCCCATCAATCTGCTTTTACGTTGAACTTTGTCGTATCGAACTATATTTCCGGACAGCATAACCAATTCGCTTATAAGCTGGAAGGGTATGATGAAGACTGGTATTATTCGGGAGAAACCCATCAGGTATCTTATTCGAATCTGCCCCACGGGGAATATGTATTTAAAGTAAAAGCGGCAAATAATGACGCCCGATGGAACGAGACACCTACCGAACTTAAAATAAAAGTATTACCTGTGTGGTATAAAACCGCCTGGGCCATGCTTTTGTTTATAGGAGCGGCATTGTGCCTGATCATCTTCATTTTCAAATATTTCTGGGTGCAAAAAAGCATGAAAGCAGAAATTCAGTTAGAACGCATTAAACAAGAACGTACGGAAGAACTGAATCAAATGAAGATGCATTTCTTCATTAATCTTTCACATGAGCTAAGAACGCCTCTGACATTGATTTTAGCCCCGTTGCAAGAAGTTATCCAACGAACAACCGACCGTTGGACCCGAAATCAACTGGAGCATGCTCATAGAAATGCAAACCGCCTGCTACGTATTGTAAATCAGCTTATGGATTACAGACGTGCCGAATTGGGTGTTTTTGAATTAAAGGCTGCCCGGATTGATGTACACAACCTTGTTAAAGATCAGTTTGTAGCTTATGAGAAGCTGGCTCGCAACCGCCAGATAAACTATACATTCACATCAGAAGCCGAAGATAAATTGTGCCGTGCAGATGCCAACTACATCGAACTGATGGTAAACAACTTATTGTCAAACGCATTTAAATTTACGCCGGAGGGGAAAAGCATCCGTCTGAGCCTGCGTCTGAACCAGGAGCAGCTGATTTTAGAAGTAAGTGATACCGGAGCAGGTATCCCGCTTGATAAACAAGAAAAAATATTTGAGCGTTTCTATCAGGCCGAAACAGAACAGACAAGCAGCGGAAGCGGTATCGGTCTCTCTTTGGTAAAACGATTGGTAGAACTGCATCATGCCACAATCGAACTCCACAGTTCACCAAATGAAGGCAGCACCTTTACAATTATGATTCCTCAGTCTGAAAAAGCCTATAAGGAGGAAGAACTAAGTCATACAGCAGAAATACGGGATGGAAAGCAACCGCTTCCATTGGCCGACAATGATTTTATGTTGTTAAGCGAAGAAGCGTCCCGTGCGGTACAAACAAGCGATGAACAAATTACCAAACGAGGCACCTTATTGATTGTTGAAGACAATGAGGAAATCCGAACCTATCTAAAAGAGGGATTGTCTGCGTATTTTGAAATTTTGTCTGCAACGCAGGGTGACGAAGCCATGGAGCTGATGAAAGAACAAAATATCGATGTTGTTCTGACAGATGTTATGATGCCGGTAATGGACGGTATAAAACTGACAAAGGCCATTAAACAAAATATCCGCACTTGTCATATCCCGGTAATTATTCTTTCGGCTAAGACAGAAGTGCGCGATCAGCTGGAAGCTTTACAAGTGGGAGCCGACGATTATATTCCGAAGCCGTTTTCCATGACCGTACTGAATATGAAAATTCAGAACTTA
>JAVWBH010000172.1:0-6696 GCA_036649595.1 Bacteroidales bacterium | reverse complement strand
AGTTAAGGTTTAGGTTAAATGCGAAAGAGGTGGCTGTGAAGTTACCTCTTTTTTTTATTACCTGATTCTTATCGTTTTATAGATGTAATTGTTTAAATTTGAGCACAAAAATACAAAAAGGCATGAAGATTCTGGAAGATGTGCTCCCATTTCTGATTATTTTAATACCCGTCTTAAATGTTGTCATTAAATCATTGGCAAAAAAAGAGAAGGAAAAAAACGAAAAACAAACTTTGTCCAAGCATCCGGAGGAGGTTATAGAAGAAGATATGTTATTTGCTGAAAGCGCATCCGGCATTACTTCTCAAGATGAAGCAGCCCTTGTTTCTTCAAAAAATGTTGTATCTTACCGCAGCCGGATTGCCCCGGTTGAAACAATGCCCGTATGTCCGCAAGGAAAGGTTCCGGTTTCGGATAAAAACACATTTGGAAAACTTTTTAAAGACCGATCAGAAATAAAACGGGCAATCATATTAAGTGAAATTTTAAATCGTAAACACGTATAATTATACTATCATATTCATACTAATACCACTCTTTTAGTTATTTTTCTCTTCAGAAAAATGAAATTTCAATATAATTTTTAACTTTGGCTCAAATCCTTGTTTATTCTGTTTTTAAGAATGACGAAGAGAAAGGTCTTGTTGAATCTTATAAAAACACATACATTATGGCCTATAAATCACTAACACCTGAACAAGCCGCCGAACTGATCCATAACAACGATAATGTTGGCTTCAGCGGCTTTACTGCAGCAGGCACGCCTAAGGCGGTTCCTCAGGCTCTGGCAAAGCGTGCCGAAGCCGAACATCAAGCGGGTCGCCCGTTTAAAATTAATGTTTTTACCGGAGCTTCTACCAATGATTTCGTAGATGGTGCCCTTGCGCGGGCAAATGCCATTAAAGCACGTACTCCTTATCAATCTCATAAAGATAGTCGGAATGCGCTGAATGCAGGAGATATTGATTATTTCGACATGCATTTATCACATCTTGCACAATCAGTTCGTTACGGATTCTTCGGAAAAATTAATGTTGCAATCATAGAAGTAGCGGATATTTCTGATGACGGAGAGCTGACTCTTGGTACGGGAGTGGGATCTGCCCCGACTTTTTGTAATCAAGCAGACCTGATTATCGTAGAAAGAAACAAGTATCTGCCTAAAGCGATAAAAGGTATCCATGATATTTACGAACCTGCCGATCCTCCTTTTCGTAAGGAGATTCCGATTTACCAGCCATCAGATCGTATTGGGAGTAATGTAATCAAGGTGGATCCGAAAAAGATTGCCGGTATTGTAGAAACAAATTATACAGATGGAGTAAAGAGTTTCGCTCCGATTGATGAGGTAACGATGAAAATCGGCGAAAATGTTACCTCCTTTCTGGTCAGTGAAATTAAATCGGGCCGCATTCCGGCCACAATGCTTCCGCTACAGTCCGGAGTTGGAAACATCGCTAATGCCGTGATGGCTTGTTTGGGCAAAAATCCGGATATACCTCCTTTTGAAATGTACACAGAGGTAGTTCAGGATTCAGTAGTCGCTCTTATTAAACAAGGCAACTGCAAATTTGCGAGTACCTGTTCGCTAACAGTCAGTGATGAAGTAATGGAAGAGGTATTTGAAAATCTGGATTTCTATAAAACGAAACTGGTACTCCGACCAGGCGAAATAAGTAATAATCCGGAAATCGTACGCCGACTGGGATTAATAACGATGAATACCGCCCTTGAAGCTGATATCTTCGGGAATGTCAATTCTACGCATGTTGTCGGTACTAAAATGATGAATGGTATTGGCGGATCTGGGGATTTTACTCGTAATGCCTATATTTCCATTTTCTCTTGTCCATCGGTAGCCAAAGAAGGTAAAATCAGTGCGATCGTACCGTTTGTTTCACATGTTGACCATAGTGAACATTCGGTTGATGTACTTATTACCGAACAGGGTATTGCTGATTTACGGGGTAAATCACCGGCACAACGAGCAGAAATAATTATTGAAAATTGTGTTCATCCGGACTACAAGCAACTATTGCGTGACTACCTGAAATTATCGAAGTGTAAATCTCATACGCATCATACGATGATAGCGGCTTTTGGTTTCCACAATCAATTTAATAAAACAGGAGATATGCGTCAGACAGACTGGGCCGATTATGTACCGAAGGCTTGTCTCGAAACCGTAAACTAATGATTTGATCCTCAAACAGGATCCTTTTCGGGAAATCCCGTTTTTCGCAAAATAACTTACTTTGCGAAAAACGGGATTTCTTATTTATATCTTTTATAGAAGATAAGAGGTATCTTAGTAATTCATGCGGGTATAATTGCGTACTACTTTCATTATCTTTGCATCCGAAACAAAAAAAATAAGGATGCAATTGAATGAATTTGAAATAATGGCGCCTGCCGGCTCATACGAATCGTTGACCGCTGCCATCCAGGGAGGTGCAAACTCCATTTACTTCGGAATTGAAGGCTTGAACATGCGTGCCAAGTCATCCAATAATTTTACGATCGACGATATGCACGAGATTGCGCGTATCTGTCGTGAAAACAATATGAAGAGTTATCTTACGGTTAATACGGTAATTTACGATAACGATATTGAACTGATGTATAAGATTATCGATGCGGCAAAAGAAGCGCAAGTATCGGCAATTATCGCATCAGACGTATCGGCAATGATGTATGCCCGCCAAATTGGTGTGGAGGTGCATCTGTCGACACAGCTGAATATATCGAATACGCAAGCTCTGAAATTTTATGCCCAATTTGCGGATGTAGTGGTTTTAGCGCGTGAGTTGAACATGGATCAGGTATCTGCTATTTACCAGGATATCATTAATGATCAGATTAAAGGTCCTTCGGGCGAATTGATCCGTATCGAGATGTTTGCTCACGGGGCATTATGCATGGCGGTATCAGGTAAATGTTACCTGAGCTTACATGAATATAATAAATCAGCTAATCGTGGCGCATGTACGCAGATCTGCCGTCATTCATACACGGTGAAAGATAATGAAACGAACCTGGAACTGGAGGTTGACAACCAGTTTATTATGTCGCCGCGCGATTTGAAAACCATTCATTTTATGAATAAGATGATGGATGCGGGTGTGCGCGTATTCAAACTGGAAGGCCGTGCCCGTGGTGCTGAATATGTACGTACGGTAGTTGAATGCTATCGAGAAGCACTTGAGTCGGTAGTTGACGGCTCTTATTCGGAAGAGAAAATCAAAGAATGGGATGAACGTTTGTACGCCGTATTTAACCGTGGCTTTTGGGATGGTTACTACCTTGGACAACGTTTGGGCGAATGGAGCCCGAAATATGGTTCGGAAGCCACTAAGAAGAAACTCTATGTGGCCAAAGGAATGAAGTATTTTTCAAATATTGGTGTAGCCGAATTCCTTTGTGAAACACAGAGCGTGAAGGTTGGAGATGAGATCCTGATTACGGGTCCTACGACCGGTGCTATTTTCATGACTCTTACGGAGATTCAGGTTGATTACAAATCGGTAAATGAAGCGGTAAAAGGTGATCGGTTTGCCTTTAAAGTGGATCAGAAAATCCGTCCGTCAGATAAATTGTTCGTAATGGTTGATTCAGAAAAGATAAAATCTTAAACAAACACAATTATCAAAATGTTATATGAGGAGAGACTGCACTGCAGTTTCTCCTTTTTTTGTTTAACTCAATGTTGTCGGAAGGAGGGAAGAGGGATATGAAAATAGCTGTTTCCGGAATCACCGGTTTTGTAGGAACACACCTGAAGGCCTTTCTGGAAGGGATGGGAAATAAGGTAATAGGGCTTTCGCGCGGAGACTTTGCAAGCGATTCGACAGAAGCTCTCGAAGAGAAACTTAAAGGATGTAATGCTGTTATCAATCTGGCTGGTTCGCCAATCAGTGGACGTTGGACGCATCGTAAGAAAGATGCTATCCTGAATAGTCGTATCCGTACCACGCGCTTACTAGTAACCGCTGTCAACCGAATGGCTTATCCGCCGGACCTGTTTATTTCTGCTTCTGCTATTGGTATTTATCCGCAGGAGGGGTGTCACATGGAAGACTCTGAAATGGTGGCAGAAGGATTCCTTGCGGAGGTATGTATGCGCTGGGAAGCGGAGGCAAAGAAAATAAATCCGGACATACGGCTCGCAATTCTGAGGTTTGGATTGATTCTTGGGGCTGACGGAGGTATTTTCCCGCGTATTATAAAACCAACCCGATTCGGAGTCAGTATGCGATTTGGTAACGGAATGCAGCCATTTTCGTGGATTCATATCGACGACCTGCTTGAAATTATAGCGCTGATTTTATACGATCCGAAACTCTCGGGCATATTCAATTGCGTTGCTCCCGATACCCTTACATGGGAAGATCTGATGTCGGAAATAGATATGCATTATGAAACTTTCGGTCGCCTTCATATTCCGGAGTGGTTATTGAAACTGTTTTTTTTAGAGGGATATACTGTATTGACCCACGGCCAACAGGTGCTTCCCGGACGTTTGATGAAAGAGAAATTCCCTTATAGATATCCGGAATTGAAAAATGCCGTGGCAGATCTGGCATTGAAATATGATAAAAAGAAAAACAGGCAATAGCTTATCATAAATAATTCTTTATTAAAAACCAATGTGTCATGAAAAAATTTATTGCAGAAATGATCGGTACTTTCGCGCTGGTATTATTTGGTTGCGGTAGTGCCGTTTTCGGCCAGATCTTTGTAGGGGGAGACCCGCTTACCAGTACGGGAAATCCGATAACAATAACCGCTATCGGACTTTGTTTCGGGCTTGCCGTGTTAATCATGGTATATGCTATCGGTCCGATTTCGGGCTGTCATGTGAATCCGGCTGTCAGTTTAGGCGTATTCCTCAATAAAGGGATGAGTTTCGGCGAAATGATTCAGTATTGGATTGCTCAGCTTATCGGGGCAACCCTCGGTGCCATCGCGATTGGAGCTATTTCTCAGCAATGGGTCTCTTTCGGGTCTAACCAATTTGCAGAAGGGCATATGCCCGGAGCTTTTATCGGCGAGGTCATTTTCACATTCTTATTTCTGATCGTTATTTTAGGATCTACCAGCGAGAAGGCTCCGAAAGGATTTGCCGGTATTGCTATCGGTTGGGCTTTGGCCATTATTAATATCGTGATGATTCCGATTGACGGAGCTTCTGTCAATCCGGCACGGTCGTTTGGCCCGGCTATTTTCCAGGGTGGAGCAGCGCTTTCTCAGTTATGGGTGTTTATCATAGCTCCGCTTATTGGTGCCGCTTTGGCTGCTTTGGTATGGCAGGTATTTAAAAAAGAGGAAAATCCTTTAAAACGATAACTCCGGTTTGTCTTCACCGGGATGTCAGGCTTTTTTGTTTCCTTTGCAAATGAAACCAATTCTATTGAACCAATGATTCATTTTCAACGGAAACCGGAAGTGACAGCTGACGGGAGCCTGACATTTTATATTCCTGAGATTGACGAACATTATCATTCTACCAATGGTGCTGTTGTAGAGGCACAACACGTTTATCTGAAAGAAGCGTTGCTTCATTATATAGCGCATTCAAATGCCGATTCGGTACGTATCCTCGAAGTTGGATTCGGAACCGGACTAAATGCTTTTCTCACCTTGTTGAAAGCAGACGAACTAAAGATACCGGTTTATTTTACAACCCTTGAATTGTATCCCTTGACTATCGGTCAGATTGATCTGTTGAATTATCCGGATCAGATTGCCCCCGAAAGAAAAGACTCTTATCGTGCCTTACATTTAGCCGAATGGGAATGTCAGGTGCCTGTAACCCCTTATTTTACGTTAGAAAAAAGACACTGCAATCTGGTAACAGACCAGCTTGAGGGTGTCTTTGATGTTGTATATTTTGATGCCTTCGCACCGGATAAGCAACCCGAAATCTGGTCCGAAGAAATATACCGGAAGATAGCCGGAGCAATGCATGAATCCGGTGTATTTACTACTTATTGTGCCAAAGGAGTGGTGCGTCGCGGATTTCGGGATGCTGGCTTCCAGATGGAACGTATTCCCGGACCTCCCGGAAAACGGGAAATGATCCGGGGAACGTTAACTTCTGCGAAGTAATTCGAGCATCTCCTCGCGCGAAAGTTTATGCGACAGGTTACTGCCTTCGAGCAAAGAGTCTGCCAGATCTTTTTTCGTACGATGTAGTTCGATAATTTTTTCTTCTATCGTATGCCGTGCGATTAGGCGGTAAACTGTTACGGGACGTGTTTGTCCGATTCGGTATGCCCTGTCGGAAGCCTGATCTTCTATTGCCGGATTCCACCAAGGATCCAGATGGATAATATAGTCGGCTGCCGTCAGGTTCAAGCCCAATCCTCCTGCTTTCAGGCTTATCAGGAATACGGGCTGATTTCCGGTTTGGAAAGATTTCACCAACTTACTTCTGTGTTGTGTCGGGGTTGCTCCGTCGAGATACAAGTATTCAATTTTATGTCGTTCGAGCTCTTTCTTGATAAAGGCAAGATGCGATGTAAACTGACTGAATACGAGTGCCCGGTGATTATTTTCCATTAGTTCCTGAAGAAGTTCCATAAAAACGGCTGATTTGGATGATTCTCCCTCATATCCGGGTTTCACCAGGGCAGGATGGCATGCCGCCTGTCGTAAACGGGTTATTTCGGCAAGTGTTTTAACAGCATTCAGATC
>JAVWBH010000171.1:6481-6719 GCA_036649595.1 Bacteroidales bacterium | reverse complement strand
TGAATGCGGATTCTGTGAAATCAACTGCGTCACGGCGGGACTTTCTTTATCTGCCAGACAACGAATTGTGATTACCCGCGAAATTAACCGGATAAGGCATATCCCCGATGAGGCCGAACGCCTGAATCATCTGAAAAAACAATTCCGGTATGCCGGCCTGCAAACCTGTGCCGGCGACGGACTGTGCGCAACCAGCTGCCCGATGGGTATAAATACCGGCGAGCTCATTCATGCGTTA
>JAVWBH010000171.1:0-6471 GCA_036649595.1 Bacteroidales bacterium | reverse complement strand
AATCATACGCCGCTGCACAAACTGGCAGGCGAACTCTCCTGCAATCATTTTTCCGGAATCAAGAAAGGAGTAAGAACCCTTTTATCGGCAGCCGACATGACTCACCGGCTGATCGGTACGCGCTCGATGAAAACAATAACGCTTTCACTCCATAAAGGGACCGACAAGCTCATCCCGCTATGGACGCCGGCAATGCCGAAACCTTTTCGGGCGAAAACAAAAGAACTCATCACGGAAGCTCAGACTCAAAAAGTTGTTTATTTTCCGAGTTGCATAAATCAGACATTCGGATCGTCCGAAAGCAATGACCTGCCGTTGATGAACGTTTTCAGCAACCTGCTGATACGGGCCGGCTATGAGGTAGTTTATCCGGCAAAAATGGATAAGCTTTGCTGTGGTACGATCTGGGAAAGCAAGGGAATGCCGGAGATCGCAGATAAGAAAACAGAAGAACTGGAAAACGCCTTATGGGAAGCCAGCGAAGGGGGCCGATTCCCGATCGTATGCGATCAAAGTCCGTGTCTGTACCGCATGCGCAAAGAGTTTAAACGGCTCCGCCCCTATGAAACAGCCGAGTTCTTAAACAAATTCGTAGCCGGAAAACTCACTTTTTACAGTAAGAAAGAGATTGTGGCCATCCACCCGACGTGCTCTACCAGAAAGATGAATCTTACGGAAGAACTGGTCAGTCTGGCATCCTTATGCAGTGAAAAAGTATTTATTCCCGAAGAAGTGGGTTGTTGCGGCTTTGCCGGCGACAAAGGCTTTACTCATCCGGAAGTAAATACCTACGCGCTGCGCAAATTAAAACCGCAGCTCGAAAAGATGAAGATACAGGAAGGCTACTCCAATAGCCGCACCTGCGAGATCGGCCTGACAACCAATTCAGGAATATCTTATAAATCGATCGTGTATCTGGTAGATGAATGTACAACCCAAAACAAATAAATAAGATGGTCAAAACAACACGTTTATTATCACTTGATGTTATGCGCGGAATAACCATTGCCGGAATGATCATGGTTAATAATCCGGGAAACTGGGATTATACTTATGCACCGCTGAAGCATGCTGCCTGGAACGGCCTTACCCCCACCGACCTAGTCTTTCCTTTCTTTATGTTTATCATGGGGGTATCCATGGATTTCTCTTTGCAGAAATACGGAAATACACTCAATCAGGCCGCCCTGAAAAAAATTATTACCCGTACGGTTATTATTTTCGCAATCGGGCTCGGAATAGCCTGGTTCTCCAAACTGTGTAACGGCATCTTTAATATCGCAGATACAGAATTAAATGTATGGCAGCGCTTTATAAAAAGCGTCTTTCCCGTCCATACCATCCGTATTCTGGGTGTGATGCAGCGATTAGCTCTTTGTTATTGCGGCGGCGCTATTCTTTCTCTCCTCGTCCCGCGCAAATATTTTATGGGTACCGCCGTCGGAATCCTGATTGCATATGCCCTGATTCTTTTCGCCGGCCACGGATTTATTCTTTCTGAAGACAATATCATTGCCATTACAGACAGGGCGGTATTGGGAGTAGACCATATGTACCGCCTGGCTACGCCCGACGGAACACGTATCCCTTTCGACCCGGAAGGATTGCTGAGTACCCTACCGTGTATCCCTCATGTTATGTTCGGGATGTATGCCGGACGGATCATCATGCAGGAAAGGGATAATATCGACCGGATCGCCCGGATATTCGTATTCGGTACCATCCTGCTATTTACCGGATGCTTGCTCAGTTATGGCATCCCTGTCAATAAAATGATCTGGAGTCCGACCTACGTACTTGTTACCTGCGGGCTGGCGTCGTTATTTCTTTCACTGCTGATCTGGATTATCGATATGAAGCACAGAGTAGCCTGGAGTCGCTTTTTCGAGTCATTCGGTATCAACCCGTTGTTCATGTATGTATGGGGAGCGCTCATGGCGATCCTGATCGGAAATATCCGTTTTTGGTATGCAGGTTCGGTCGTATCGCTCAAAGGGTTTATTTACAAGCAGCTCCTGCTTCCGTGGTTGGGCGAGTATCCCGCGTCATTGGCGTATGCCCTCCTTTTTGTCGGTTTTATCTGGATATTCGGTTACCAGTTATATAAACGGAGGATATACATCAAAATCTAATCCGAAAAATATTGATTATCTTTGTAAGGGCGGATCTTCGTGTTCGCCCTTATCATTTTAAACAGGATTCATGAAAGTTTGTATTGCCGAAAAGCCCAGTGTGGCAAAAGAAATAGCAGAAATTATCGGAGCTAAAACCCGTCGCGACGGATATTACGAAGGTAACGGTTATCAGGTAACCTGGACTTTCGGGCACTTGTGTACGCTCAAAGAACCCCATGAGTATACCCCCGACTGGAAAAGCTGGCGGCTCGAAGTATTACCCATGATACCGGGCCGTTTTGGTATTAAGCTGATCGAAGACCGGGGTATTGAGAAGCAGTTTCATGTTATCGAGAAACTGATGCAGTCGGCCGAGGCTGTAATCAACTGCGGCGATGCCGGCCAGGAAGGAGAACTCATACAACGCTGGGTAATGCAAAAGGCTCAGGTAAAATGTCCTGTTTACCGTTTGTGGATCTCTTCTCTTACCGACGAGGCGATTCGCGAAGGCTTTACCAAACTTCAGCCTCAGGAAAATTTCACCAAACTTTATGAAGCGGGTCTTTCGCGCGCGATCGGCGACTGGTTGCTGGGGATGAATGCCACGCGGCTATATACGCTACGCTACGGCCGTAACCGTCAGGTTCTTTCAATCGGACGTGTGCAAACCCCTACGCTGGCATTGATTGTCAACCGCCAACTGGAGATAGACAATTTCGAACCGCAGCAATATTGGGAGCTGAAAACCGTGTACCGCGACACGACATTCAATGTAACCAAAGGGAAATTCCAAACCCAGGAGGAAGGAAACGAATTTCTTAAAAATGTAGAGGGAGCACCGTTTACGGTTACCGATGTGAGCAAAAAGAATGGAAAAGAATTTGCTCCGCGTCTTTTCGACCTGACCTCCCTGCAGGTGGAATGCAATAAGAAATTCGGCTTTTCGGCCGACGAGACGCTTCGGATTATCCAGGCTCTATATGAAAAGAAAGTAACCACCTATCCCCGTGTAGACACCACTTTCTTAAGTGACGACATGTATCCGAAATGTCCGGCTATTATGCAGGCACTCGGCGGGTACGAAGCGTTTACTTCAAAACTGCCGGCGAAACTGCCTAAGACGAAAAAGGTATTCGACAATACCAAGGTTACGGATCACCATGCCATTATTCCTACCAATGTAAAGGCAAATAACCTGACAGACATGGAGCGGAAAGTATATGACCTGGTCGTGCGCCGTTTTATTGCGGCTTTCTATCCGGACTGTCTGATTGCCACGACTACAGTTATGGGGGATGTCAACCAAATCGAATTTAAAGCTACCGGCAAGCAGATTCTTGATCCGGGCTGGAGGGTGCTTTTCGGACGCGACCGGTCGGAAGAGAAAGAAAATGAAGATGAAAAGGTATTGCCGGACTTCCGCAAAGGTGAGTCGGGCCCGCATCAGCCCTCCTTACTGGAGAAATGGACGCAACCGCCGAAGTTATATACCGAGGCAACCCTTTTACGCGCCATGGAAACGGCCGGAAAGTTAGTGGAAGACGAGACCTTGCGGGATGCCCTGAAAGAAAACGGAATCGGACGCCCTTCTACCCGCGCGGCTATTATTGAAACATTGTTCAAACGGAAATATATCCGGAAAGAGAAAAAGAATCTTATTGCAACGCCTACCGGAATCGACCTGATTCAGGTGATCCACGAAGAGTTGCTTAAATCGGCCGAACTGACGGGAATCTGGGAAAATAAGCTGCGTAAGATTGAGAAGAACCAATACCAGGCAGGCGAATTCCTGCAGGAGTTAAAGACGATGGTAGCCCAGGTGGTGTGGAACGTAAAAAACGACCGTTCAAACCGAAGCATCGCTATCCAGGAAGAGGTACCGGTAAAGAAAATCATTGAAGCAAAGGCAGCCCAGAAAAAAGCCGCCACCTCAAAGAGTGCAAAAAAAGAAGTATCCGCTCCGGCTGCTCCGAAAACCAGAAAAAAATCTGTTCCGAAAACAACCGGGGCGGATACTGTAAAAACGATTCCGTCCGTTTGTCCGCTATGCGGCAAAGGGTCCATTCTAAAAGGAAAAACCGCATACGGTTGCAGCGAATGGAAATCGGGATGTACGTTCAGGATACCTTTTGACGAAACCCAAAAATAGATCAGAAACGCACAAACATCTGTGCTACTGCATTATTCGAATTTCTACTGCCCGGCATCTTGTTATCTTCATAGAAATAAGATGCCTGCAGAATAATGTATTTATGTACATTCCAGTTTAATGCCGCCACATATTTGGTGCATTGAGAATCGAAGCTCTTATTATCGCGATATACATCGTATTTTACAAAAGCCTTCAGGTGTTTTGCTACCGGCACTCCGGCTGTTACATACCACCCGTCTGCATCGTCCGAACTATCGGGCTGATCCGGCTTTTTACCTTTTGAGGCAATATATTCACCGCGTAAAAGATAACGGCTGTCATCATATTTGAAACCAACCGTCCAGCGGTTACGGTCAACCATCTTATCTTGCGGGCCGTATTTTCCGAGCCAATAACCACCGCCGATATGTAAATTCTTTATCGGACGCATGTACAAAGAGCCTATTACATCCTTAAATTTATTGTTATCCGCCTTATTGATCCCGTTTCCATTATAAACGCCGACTTCATAGCGGAACAACGGATGCGTTTCCATACGCACAAAATCGCCTGATACCATAATACCCACATCGCGGCCGCCACATGAATGCTCGCCGACGCGGTCGGTAAATCCCGACAGTTTCATGATTACCTGAGAATAATCGGGTACCCCAAGCGTAACCGGCGACCATGGATTTTCAAACGTAAAAACACGTTTCATTTGTCCCGCACGGATCCGGAAAAAATCATAACGTTTCCATTCCAGCCAGGCATCCAGAATACGCGGGCCTCCCGCCATCTCCATCTGAATACGATAAGAAAAACTTTTACTGATATCTCCGTTCATAATCAAACGCAACATACGGATGTCGAATCCGCCGAAGTTCTTCGGATCAGAACTATATTGCGCCCGCCCTAAGATAAATCCGCTTATGTTCAGATGTTCGCTCAGACGGGTATCCACTTTGCTTAATGCTTTTGATAAAAGGCCTTTTGATTCTTTCTCGTCCGCAACAACCTTTGCGTCCCGCGCCACTGCTTCCGCTACCGTCCCGGCACTCGTCGCAAATGGCATCAATCCCAACAGCATGCCTGAGAACATGCTCTTCCAACTATTTCCCATTTAAATCTATTTATATAAGCTATAATGTGTAAAACGGGGGACAAAGATAATACAAGCCGGATGCAATTAAAACTTTTATTTTTTAAAATTGCACCCGGCCGGTAAGATATTCTGTGCGATAGAGGTTATATTTTTAATTTTGCGGCGTCTTCCATAAATGCTTTGAGCCCGCTTTCGGTCAGCGGATGGTTCATCACACCCATCAGCATATTATACGGACATGTTGCCACATCGGCGCCCACTTCCATACATTGGATAATATGTAACACATTGCGGATAGAGGCAGCCAGTACCTGCGAGCCTATTTTATAATTGGCAAAAATATGTACGATCTGTTCAACCAATGCCACACCGTCGCCCCCAATATCATCGATACGCCCGATAAAAGGCGATACGTAACTGGCTCCCGCACGCGCCGCCATCATTGCCTGTCCGGCATTGAAAACCAGTGTGCAGTTTGTACGATACCGTTTTTCATGCAACGTGTGGATTGCGCGCAGCCCGTCGAGCGTACAAGGAATTTTCACCACGATATTCGGATGAATATTCGCCAGTTCCTTTCCTTCTTTCACCATCAACTCGTACTCAGACGAAAGCACTTCCGCACTGACATCGCCGTTTACCATCTTAGCGATCTCCAGATAATGCGCCCTGACGGCTTCTTCCCCTTTAATCCCCTCCTTAGCCATTAATGACGGATTGGTGGTTACACCATCCAGAATTCCCAGTTCATTGGCTTTCCGGATCTGATCCAGATTAGCCGTATCAATAAAAAACCTCATTTAATTCAGAATTATATGTACGTATTTATATATAAGACTTCGGTAAAAACAAAAACCTGAAATTCAGTCAGATCAAACAACAGGCTTCTCAAAGAACCCGTTCCGTCTGAGGCTGTTGCCGTAAACGAATTAATCTGGTTTTCATCAAATTAACAAACTAATTCCCCTGATAATAAGACAACGATGCAGTCAAAAAGGTTCAGATGGTGCTTCCTGAATTTAGGAGAGAAAAGAAGTACGCGAACAAAAAATGTTTATGTTTGCAGGGTATTAAAAAAATTAAGACATGATCAGATTAAACGTTTTTATTCAGGTGAGTGA
>JAVWBH010000170.1:0-6798 GCA_036649595.1 Bacteroidales bacterium | reverse complement strand
CTATTATGTACGGCATATTCCGACCGAAATTGTTTCACTCGAACAAATGGCTATGCAGATTGCAGACGCCAACTCCATAACCTACGCAGACATCCGGGCTGTATGGGAAGCGATTATTTCGCTGGTGATCAAAACCCTCAGATATGGAAACCGGGTTGAACTTAGTGAATTGGGCACGTTCTCTCTGAAAATTAAGAGTACGAGTCCGATCAAAGACAACCACAAGATTCTCAATTCCCAGATAAAGTTTAACGGAATCTCATTTACCCCCAGCGCATATCTGCTAAAATCAATGAAAGGACTCGACTTCCAGAAAAAATCAACTCATCCCACTTCCGATTTTTCAGGCGCTCAACGTCAAGAACAGATCATGAGCCTATTCCTCAAAAACCGATTTATCTATACCAAACAATGCTCACAAATCAACAACTGCAGTAACAGTACAAGTACTTCAGATCTAAAAAGTCTGGTAAAACAGAAATTGATCGAAAAGACCGGGAGTGGGAATAGAGTTCTTTACTGCCTGCCGGCTCGTTCAATGTAAACACCGATAAAAAGAACAACACCCCCATCGGGTAGGAAGAAAATGAAAGCAGAAAGAAAACTTTCATTTCCTTCCTGCCCTTTTTTAATTTTTCCCCTGTCGTTTTTCAATACACCGTACGGAATCCTTCAATACACCGTACGCAATCCTTCAATACACCGTACGGTACGCGGAAGGATTCCGTACGGTACGCGAGAGAACTCCGTACGGTGTATGGAAGGATTGCGTACGGTGCGCAAAAAAGGCATCCTAGGAAATTACTTCCGGATGCCTTTTCATCTGATTTTAATCTAATTGTCGTGGAATATTATAGCGTTACTCCAGTCTTAAAAATGGCTATCTCACGATACCCTTTCTTTTCATTATTAACAGGCTCGCCGCTTGCTACCCGAATAATATAATCGGTAAAACGTTTGCATGCGTCCTCCATTGTTTCATTCTCAACGATCGTACCTGCATTGAAATCAATCCATCCCGGCTTGTTGGCCGCCAGGGTTGAGTTGGTTGAAATTTTCATTGTCGGCACATAGGTACCAAACGGCGTACCCCGACCGGTTGTAAACAACACGATCTGACATCCCGCCGATGCAAGTGCAGTTGCCGCTACCAGGTCATTACCCGGAGCAGAAAGCAAATTCAACCCGTTGCGCTCGATCCGGTCGCCGTACATCAATACGGAACGAACGATCGATTTACCACATTTCTGGGTACAACCGAGTGATTTTTCCTCCAGCGTAGAGATTCCGCCCGCCTTATTTCCCGGTGACGGATTTTCATAAATCGGCTGTTTGTTGGCGATAAAATAATCTTTGAAATCATTGATCAGATGTACGGTCTTTTCGAAAAGCCCCGTATTTTCACAACGATTCATCAAAATAGTTTCCGCACCAAACATTTCAGGAACTTCCGTCAAGACCGATGTTCCGCCCTGCGATACCAGAAAATCAGAGAACACGCCCAACAACGGGTTTGCCGTAATTCCGGAGAAACCGTCAGAACCGCCACATTTCAAACCAACGCGCAGTTTAGCCAGAGGCACATCCACCCGCTCGTCTTTTGAAGCGATGGCATAAAGTTCACGCATGATCTTCATCCCCTCTTCATACTCGTCGCCAACCTTCTGAGTAACCATGAAACGCACACGCTCTTCGTCGATATCGCCACAGAACTCTTTAAACACATCCGGCTGATTATTCTCACATCCTAAACCCACTACGAATACCGCGCCTGCATTGGGATGCTTTACCATATCCCGCAGAATCTTTTTGGTATTCTCATGGTCGTCGCCAAGCTGAGAGCAACCGTAGTTGTGCGGGAACGCCACGATAGCATCCACCCCTTTTCCTTCGGTTTCTTTTTTCAGCCCTTCAACCAGCTGGTTTACGATCCCGTTTACACAACCTACCGTGGGGATAACCCAAATTTCGTTGCGAATACCGGCCTCGCCGCTTTTACGCGGATATCCTTTAAAGGTCAACCCCTGTTCGGGAGCTGTCACCTCTTCCAGATTCGGATTGTAGGTATATTCCAACACACCGTCGAGGTTGGTTTTGATATTTTTTTCATTCACCCATGCGCCCTGCTCGATTGCTTCGCGCGCATGGCCGATTGCATAACCATATTTAATAATATGCTCGCCCGGCGCGAATGCCTGCAATGCAAACTTATGACCGGCTGGAATATCGCTTTTAAGCACCACTTCGATGCCGTCCAGAGAAATTTTTTCGCCGGCTTTGAGATCCGCAATCGCTACAGCCACGTTATCGGCCGGATTAATTCTAAGCTGTTTTGTGCTCATCAAAGAATTGTTTTTACAGTTTCCATCATTCCCTTTTCCTGAATAGACGCCAGGTTGGCAGTCAAAGCTTCGGTAAGTCCCGGCAAAGCATTCAGGTCTTCACCCCAGATCATTTCAGAAGCCAATACTCCTTTTGCTACCTGAGCAACGTCGCCCGTAGCCCAAAGCTGCTGAAGCAATGCGATAATCGCGGCATCGTCATTCGGAGTAATTTCATCTTCGCCGCGTTTTCCGCCTTTATAATAGGTAATAATACCGGCAAGACCCAATACAAGACCTTTCGGAAGCTCACCTTTTCGGTCGAGATAAATCTTCAGACCTGGCAGGTCGCGTGTTTTGAATTTAGGGAATGAATTCAACATGATTGAAGTCACGAAATGTTTTACGAACGGATTACGGAAACGGTCTAATACGTCATTTCCAAACTGCTCAAGTTCAGCTTTTGGCAAATCAAGTGTTTCCAGCAATTCGCCGAACATCACTTTGTTTACAAACTGGCCGATCACTTCGTGCTCAACACACTCTCTTACCGTATTCAGTCCGGCCAAATAACCTACCGGAGATAAAACCGTGTGAGGGCCATTCAACAAGGTAACTTTACGATCATGGTAAGGAGCTTCACTTGGCACAAACAATACGTTCAATCCCGCTTTGTCTGCCGGGAACTCAGCAGCAACCGATTCCGGAGCTTCAATTACCCACAGGTGGAAAATTTCGGCTTTTACTACCAATTTATCTTCAATCTGAATTTTTTCAAGGATCTCATTGATCGTATCACGCGGATATCCCGGTACAATACGGTCAACCAATGTAGAATAAACGCCACAGGCATTTTCAAACCAAGCCTGGAATTCAGAACCCAGATTCCACAGAGAAATATATTGCTGAATACATTTTTTCAGTTCACGCCCATTATGGAAAATCAATTCACAAGGGAAAATAATCAACCCCTTATCTGCCGCTCCGTTGAATGTTTTAAAGCGATGATAAAGCAGCTGAGTCAGCTTACCCGGATAAGAAGAAGCCGGAGCGTCATCAAGTTTACAAGAAGGATCAAAGGCGATACCCGCTTCTGTCGTATTTGAAATAACAAAACGCATTTCCGGATTTTCCGCCAGTTTCATGAACTCCTCATTCTGGGTGTACGGGTTCAGTCCGCGGCTGATAACATCGATCATTTCGATTGTATCCACTTCTTTTCCTTTGTCAAGCCCCTGAAGGTTCAGGTGGTAAAGACCATCCTGCGCGTTCAGCATATCGACCATTCCGTTTTCAATCGGCTGCACAACCACTACACTTGAGTTGAAATCAGCTTTCTGGTTCATATTATATACGATCCAATCAACAAAAGCGCGAAGGAAGTTACCTTCACCGAACTGAATGATACGTTCAGGATACATAGAAGCTGAAACGTTTTGTCTGTTTAATGTCTTCATCTTTAACTATTTTATATCGATGGGAAATTTAGATAGAATTCCATATTTTCGTCAGTAAGGATATCCATCGGCATGTAATTAACAGCGGATACCTCCTGTTTAAAAATCAAATGATCGGCCAGGGCTTTTACCCCCCGATAGCCTTGTATCTCGGGACGCTGTGCGATCAGATACTCGATCTCGCCCGACTTAAGAAAAGTTACATTTTGCCCCAGCAAGTCATATCCCAGCAGTCGGAATTCGCGGGATGCGTTTCGCTGCAGATAATCGGCAATCATAAAAACACGCGAGTTGAATGTTACGCCGGCTTTTACCTCAGGATGCTCCTCAAAAAAACGGGTCAGTATCCGGTCGTTCTCCTCTTTGTTATTCCAGTGTAATCCCACTGAATGAAGAACACACCCCGGGCGATGGCAACGAATATACTCCATAAACCCCGCCTTGCGCTGAACCGTCTGATTTGCACCGGTTTCACCCCGGCGAACCGCATGAAACATGACCGCACTCTCTATTTCGGGATGCTCGTGAAACAACAGTTTCGCAGCCAGGTGGCCGCTTTTAAAAGAATGCATACCATAATAAGCCAATGGCTCTACCCCTTCTACCTGCGAATCGACAAACACAAACGGAATATGTTGCTCTTCAAGTTTGCGGGCCAGCTTCTCACTCGAGTCTTTAAACAAGGGAGCCATTAAAACCGCATCCGGTTGCATACCCGGCACTTTTTCATATAGCTCACGACACGCATATACATCGTACTGGTCGTAATAATGCAGGTCTACCGTTACATTCAAGTCGCGCAGTTCAGCCATTTGCTTTTTGATCCCGGCCTCTACCTGGGCCCAGTAATCATCGGCTCCGTGTTCCGGCAGAATGCATAAAAAGTGGTATCGCTTCTTCGAAGCCAGCGCCGATGCATACACATTGGGCTTATAGTTCATTTCCTGCAATACTTTTTCTACTTTCTTACGACTCGCTTCTGAAACTTCTCCGCGGTTATGAATCACCCGGTCGACGGTCCCTTTTGAGACGCCGGCTAACTCTGCTATATCTTTAATTCGAATTTTATCGGACAATTCGGCCATACATGCTTACAATATAATATTCGTGCCCGTGCACATTTGAATATTTGTTTTATCGGAGGCAAATATACGAGTAATTTTTGCTTTTCAAAAAATTTAAACTATTTTCGTGCCCGAACACGGAAATAACCCGTGCTCGGCATCAACCAAACCAAAAGGCTATTTTACAACCAATTATATAAGATAAGATTTATACTTACAAATTGTAAGTACATAAATAAGAGATATTCGTTTTAAAAACAAACCACTTAATAAGAAAGACAATGAAAAATTTCATGGACGAGAATTTCCTGTTGCAGACAGAAACTGCACAGAAACTGTATCATGAGCATTCTGCAAAAATGCCAATCATCGACTACCACTGTCACTTAGTACCTTCGATGGTAGCGAACGACCACAAGTTTCGTTCATTGACTGAAATCTGGTTGGGCGGCGACCATTACAAATGGCGTGCGATGCGTACAAACGGTGTAGATGAGCGTTTTTGTACAGGCACCGACACTTCCGACTGGGAGAAATTTGAGAAATGGGCAGAAACTGTACCTTATACAATGCGTAACCCGCTTTATCACTGGACACACCTGGAGCTAAAAACAGCTTTCGGCATTGACAAAATTCTGAATCCGTCTACAGCCCGTGAAATTTATGAAGAATGTAATGCCAAATTAGCGTTACCTGAATTCTCGGCCCGCGGTATGATGCGTCATTACAATGTAGAAGCGGTTTGTACAACAGATGATCCGATCGACACACTGGAACATCACATTGCGACACGCGAAAGCGGTTTCGAAGTAAAAATGCTTCCGACATGGCGTCCGGACAAAGCGATGGCAGTTGAAGTACCGGCTGATTTCCGTGCCTATGTTGAGAAACTGGGAGAAATGAGCGGTGTAACCATCAGTAAATTCGACGATATGATCGATGCTTTGCAGAAACGACATGATTTCTTCGCAGAGCAGGGATGTCGTTTATCTGACCACGGTATCGAGGAGTTTTATGCAGAAGATTATACAGATGCTGAAATCCGCGCTATTTTCGACAAAGTGTATGGTGGTAACGAATTAACAAAAGAAGAGATTCTTAAATTCAAATCGGCGATGATGATCATCTTTGGCGAAATGGATTACGAAAAAGGATGGACACAGCAGTTCCATTACGGAGCAATCCGTAATAACAATACCAAAATGTTTAAATTGTTGGGCCCGGATACCGGTTTTGATTCAATCGGCGAATTCACAACAGCCAAAGCGATGTCTAAATATCTTGACCGATTGAACTCTCGCGGGAAATTAACCAAAACAATCCTTTACAACCTGAATCCATGTGCGAATGAAGTGATCGCAACAATGCTGGGTAACTTCCAGGATGGTTCGGTAGCCGGAAAAATCCAGTTCGGATCAGGATGGTGGTTCCTTGACCAGAAAGATGGTATGGAAAAACAGATGAACTCTCTTTCTGTATTAGGTTTGTTGAGCCGCTTTGTGGGTCTGTTGACAGATTCTCGCAGCTTCATGTCGTATCCGCGCCACGAATACTTCCGCCGTACGCTGTGTAACCTGGTAGGACGCGATGTTGAAAACGGAGAAATCCCTGCTTCTGAAATGGAATTCGTTGGTAAGATGATTGAAGATATCTCTTACAACAACGCAAAAAAATATTTCAACTTTTAAGCACCTCCCGCTTAAAATGAACTAAAAACAATTCATCATGGGGCAAGTGTTATTCGCCCCATGATGGAGGTGTTAAAATGCCGTATGGTCAAATAACATTTGTTCGTACGGCATTTTTTTTATCCGGTCAGGAAAATAACGTATGAAATTAATGTGCAAACGGTTGCATCATTCAGATGTTTTGATTTATATTTGCATATTCAAAAACAAAAAGGCTAAATACTTTTAAATAATTATGAGTAAAATTGTCACATTAGGCGAAATTATG
>JAVWBH010000169.1:0-6823 GCA_036649595.1 Bacteroidales bacterium | reverse complement strand
TCTCCACGAGGAAGCAAAACCGAGCCTGAGAACTCATAAGTTTAACTAAAACGCAGAAAGGCAGTACAAAGATAGCGTTATTTTTCTAACTTGCAGGATGTAAGGTTACAAACGGCAGTTACGGAACAGCTGTCGAAACACAAAAGTTTCAACAACCAATTCTAAACTATCAAAGACCAAAATTATGAAAAATTTAAAAGTAAATCAGATCGAAAAGAATCGTCTCGATGCAAAAGAAATGCGGGCAATAACAGGAGGAGCGATGTGCGGATGCGGGTGTAAATATGCCAATAATCAAGGCTCAAGCACAACGGATAATGCCAATGCCAATATGCATTTAGGGCTAAATCCTTCAGATGCCAAAATTCACATCGAAATAATTGTCGGATTACCGGAACAAATTCATTAATTATTTTAACCTACGGGATGACTAAAAATCCTACCGTAGATATTTAACACGAAAAGGATATGAAACAATTTGTCTTTATTTTAGTTGTCGCCTTAGGCTCTTATACTTGTTTTGCACAAGATAGGCATCGCGAATTGAACCAAAAAGAGCCTATCGATACCTGCATAATGAGTGTCGGATACGACTTCCATTTTGTACAGGATACGATACGAAAGGAACCTCGTTGCGATCGCCAAATTTTAGAAATAGGGCGGCTATATACTCGTTATTTTAGTGCTTACGGCGAGAAAATCGACTCCCTTTATGCTTCCTACGACGAGACGGATAGAACCTTCGCCCCAAACAAATGGAAAACCGGCAAAGAGCAGGAATTGTATGAAGATTTCTATACGAATTATCCACGAGCAGGGTTATTGACTGTATCCACAGGATTGATCAAGTATGAGTATGTCTATACAGAGCCGATTCCTCTTTTTAAGTGGAATGTCAATTTTTTTGACACTCGCAAAATTTCCGGATACTTGTGTCATAAAGCGACCACCTTGTTTCGGGGTCGGGATTATGAGGTGTGGTACACGACCGAAGTTCCAGTTCCCTTCGGTCCGTGGAAATTGAATGGGCTTCCCGGATTAATTTTGGAAGCCACGACAATGGATGGCCTTTTTTCGTGGAAATTTGTCGGTATTGAGCAGCCGCACCAACGGAAAATTTATATTTACAGCGATCAAAAAACCAAGGGTGCTTATCCAATGCGTTTTGTAAATATTTCACGTGCTGCTATGCGAAAACTTCAGCAAAAACGGTGGGAAGATCCGATCGGGTTAACATTAGCACATGGCTTAGAACAAGCTATTATTGGAGTGCTGAATCCCAAGACCGGAAAAATCACCTATTACGATAAGCCGGGAACTTATCAGAAACCATATATGCCCACGCTGGAATTAGAGTAAAAAACCGTTTTTTATTTAGCATTCAGGCGTGCCTCGAAAAACCAAAAACTTTCTCGCGAACGCAAAAATCGAGTTGAAGGACTCAATACGTTTCACTAAAGCGCAGAAAGGCATTGCAAAGATAAAATTATTTTACGGATTATCGGGATGAGATTCGGAAAACGGCAGTTACGGAACAACTGACGAAACACAAAAGTCCAAAAAACCAACAAAACGCGAAACAATTTAATTCTACAATTATGAAAAACTTAAAAGCAAATCAGATCGAAAAGAATCGCCTGTCGGAAAAGGAAATGGGGCACTTGACCGGTGGTGAAAGTGGTATGTGCGGTTGTGGCTGCGCATACGAAGGAAAAGGAGGGTCATCTACGATGGATAACGGCCTTGCTAACGCAGACCTCGGCCTTGACACAGGAGATAAGTTCTCTTGTATTCAAACCGTAATAATTCGACCGTAATACAATAACTTTAATATTTCCAGACGGTCACAATAACCGTCTGGAAATTATAAAACACAAAACAATGAAAAAAAACTCTTGGCTTATTCTATGTTCTGTATTGTTCGTGGAAAGTCTTTTTGCTCAAGTCTATACTCCGCATGATCGGGATGCCGGGGCGAAATATCCGATCGACACTTGTCGGTTGCTTATAACTTATGATTTCGATTACGTTGTGGATACTACCACGATGCGAAAATACAATGACCGAACATTATTGGAAATCGGGGATAGCATAAACCGTTATTACAGCCTATATGCGGATATGTGCGATTCGCTTGCCTATAATTATTATAAAGACATACCTCGGACAGATATAAAGCGTCTCGAAGGGGGTGTCAATAACGATGATGTATTGAAATCCAATCAAATTCCGTGGTATTTTGATGTTTACACCTACCCACAGCGTCGTGAGCGGGTCGTCTCCACTCGTTTCGATGATACAGATTATATCTACCCGGAATCTGTTGAACCTCTCAATTGGCAAATAACCGTTCAAGTTGATTCGATCTTAGGGTATGTCTGTCACAAAGCGATTGTCACTTTCCGCAAACGAACATGGGAGGTTTGGTTTGCTCCCGATTTGCCATACTCTTTTGGCCCTTGGAAACTCGACGGATTGCCGGGATTGATTCTCAAAGCGGCAGATACAGAGGGGTTGTTCGTCTGGATGGCCGTCGGACTTGAAAATCCCAGTCACCGGATGATACACGATTATGCGGATAAGGCATTGAACGGCTTGAACCGACATCCGTTTATCGTACCCTCTCATAAGAAAAAAACATGCAAACGCAAAGATCTCGACCACCTATGGCACAGGCAATGGCTGGCACCTCTGACAATGATGTTTCTCGACGGAGAAAAGCACATAATTTATGATATGAGTTTACGACGGGAAGTCCAGATTGATGTGAATCACGTCCCCGAAGGGTATTACCCAAAGTTGGAATTGGATATATAATCGAAATGATATTTTGGCCTACCTTCCGGACACAAAAAAACCTCTCCACGAGGAAGCAAAACCGAGTGTGACAGCTCACAAGTTTAACTAAAACGCAAAAAGGCAGTGCAAGGTGAGGGCAAATGCAAACTTCGTTTGCGGCTTTGCCGAACCGCCGCCTGCCGAAGCCGGAGTTCCTTTTCCGGCAAAGGCAGTACAAAGGTAGCATTATTTTTCGTAAATTACGGGAGTAAAGACGGAAACAGCAGTTACGGCACAGCTGTCGAAACACAAAAAGTCCGAAAAACTAACCGAAATAAAATCGTAACATTAATACCTGAAATTATGAACGCATTACAAAATTTCGCTGCACAGCAGCTCTCGAAAAAGCAGATGAATGAGGTGAAAGGCGGAGCGTATTTTAACTGTAAAATTTCTTGGGATGGAGGGAAAACTTGGACATCCGGATTGGTTGAAGCGACAACTGCAGATCATGCTGCGGCCGAAGTTGCATTAGTATACCTACCCGTAGTTGAAGATACGAAAATTCCATGTGAAATCGTTTGTGAACCCCGTTGAATTCGCACCAATGACGAGGCGGGAACTCCTGCCTCGTCATTCAAGAACAAAGAAAATATGAAAAATAGGATACGTATTTTGCCTTTTGTTTGCTTGCTGATTGGATGTATCGGCACCGGATATGCTCAGACTGATCCCTTTCTCTCGAACTCAACGGCCACGCTTCATGTTATTCCCGACAGTAACGGTTCGTTGGTCAGCCCGTGGATTTTGGATCAAGCCGATACGCGCGATACATCGCAGGTCTGTGTCACCTATCGGCTTGACTATGTCTACGACACGTCAAAACAACTCACCCGGATGAACCGCATGCAGATGCAGATAGGCTCTATATGGATCAAATATTATGGATTGCGAAGAGAACTGGAGGACGGTATTTGGTCGCAACGACAAAATGCATTGCAACAACTGCCTTTAAACATAATTCCCAAATTTGCATTGTCGAATGACATTCGCACGCAGCAGGAGTATGCCGGAGACAGGAATATTAACGGAGAAATATGGACGTCCCGGACAGAACAGAAACTGATCGCTCGCTATCATCATCTAAACAGGCACCACACAGCATTGACTTATGAAGAGCCGATACCTCAAATCCAATGGAAACTCGCACCTCAAACGGACTCTATCTGCGGATGTCTGTGCCATGTAGCTACAACAAAACTCCGAGGTCGAAGTTGGAGCGTATGGTATACATCGGAAATCCCGCTTTCGTATGGGCCATGGATATTTTCAGGACTACCTGGGCTGGTACTGCGAGCCGAAGACTCGACGGGTAGTTATCGCTGGGAGTGCGAACGTATCGAGAACGATCATGTTCCGATCATTTGGTATGACGTGAACCGGCAAGATATCACACGTAAAAACTGCTTGCAGTTTTTTAAGGTTTTTTATGCAAATCCTTATAACTATATTCGGGAAACAAACGCAACCACTGGAAGTTTCAAGATCATCGGACCTGAACATAAGACGCTGGATAGATCATGGACAATCCCTTATAATCCTATCGAACTGGAGTGATAAATTAAAAGTCAGCCAATGAAGAATCCTATTCCGGATTTAATTCATTTCCATGTCGCAGGCTGAATATCCGGAATTCAGAGAGTTGTAAACAATGTATCTACCAATGGATTTGTCCGTCACCTATGCAGTACGAACAGATTGCAAGAAAGGAAACGATTTGTAATTTCAAATAAAATAATTTTCAGATGAGTTTGCCACCCCAAATATAAAAATCCTTCCCACGAGGAAGCAAAACCGAGTGTGACAGCTCATAAGTTTCACTAAAACGCAAAAAGGCAGTACAAAGGTAGAATAATTTTCCGAACTTGCAGGATGTAAGGTTACAAACGGCAGTTACGGCACAGCTGTCGAAACACAAAAGTCCAAACCGAAACTAAAAACTATTAAAATCTTATGGTCATGAAAACGATGAATAATTTCGTAGCACAGCAGCTGACTATAGAACAAATGATGCAGATTAGGGGGGGGCATATCAGGTGGACGTTTACGCCGCAGATGGGTCTTTTCTTAATCGAATTACTGTTGACGGCGTCAATAGTTCCAGAGAAGCCGCCGAATTAGTACTCTCTATCTATGGTCCTGGTCACTATGCCGTGGCCGGTCGTATTGTAGAATAACCCATCTTTTAGGAATTGAAGGTGGCAAATAACGCTACTTTCAATCTCTAATTTTAATTAATCTTAAAAAAATGAAGCATTTTTTATCGATTCTATTTTTAACTTATTTTAGCTGTATTTCCATTTCGGCTCAAGATCGGTTCTTTTACCTTGGTCAGCCTTATACTTATAAAGACTCTGTATTACTTGATCATAGCCATCTAAATCTTATTTACCGCCATGAATTTAGACAAAATACAATGTCTCAACCTATGTGGAGCAATATAAAAATACAAATAGGCAAGAAGGTTATTAAACAAATGGATATGCATATCCATATTTGTAATTTGTGGCGCAAGATTTCAGAAGAATCACCCGGCATAATACCGAACAAAAAAGAATTGGCATTATATGGGGATTGCAACCATCCCTATTTTAGTGAAGTAATTTCGTTCATAAAAGAAGATTCTATACGGGTTACATGTTGTAATTTCTTACTTGCTGCTAATTATAGCCCATTAGTATATTATGAGTTAACTCCAAAAATGGACTGGATATTACTTAATGATGTTGATACTGTTGCTGGTTATAGTTGTAAAACAGCTTTAACTCATTTTAGAGGCAGAGTCTGGAAAGTATGGTATGCACAGGAAATTCCAATCATGACTGGGCCATGGAAATTATGTGGGTTGCCGGGCGTAATTCTACGAGCCATTGATGAGGAAAAAACATATTCATTTGAATGTACCGAAATTAATACAACACCCCAACTGATTTATGATTATATACCTACAACGGTAAAATATATAAAACGGCACCAATATCTTATATATGAGCAGAGATACCACAAAGATCCTCAAAGTATAAGAGCAGATGGAATAGACATTTTTAAGTCTGACCAAGAAGGGGTGAAAAAAATTGATGCGCCATGGCAGATTTTATATAGCCCGATAGAGTTTGAATGAAATAACAGTGCAATATGTCCTTTCCCAACTACACCCAATTAGACTCAATGGACTGCGGTCCGACCTCGCTGCAAATCATCGCCGCGTTTTACGGCAAGCACTATTCGTTGCAGACGCTGCGTGAGCGGTGCCACATCTCGCGTGAGGGCGTTTCGCTGTTGGGTATCAGCGATGCTTCGGAGCAGATCGGATTTCGCTCGACGGGTGTGAAACTCACGTGGGAGCAACTGCGCGACGAAGCCAACCTGCCCTGCATCGTGCATTGGAACCAGCAGCACTTTGTGGTGGTCTACAAAATCGCCAAAGAACGCGGACAGTGGTGGGTGTGGGTCTCCGACCCTGCATCGGGACTGCTGAAATACAGCGACGAGCAGTTCCGAAAGGCGTGGATTCAAAGCCACGAACTGCCCGACATCGCCGAACTCACAGCACAGCTGCGCAATGATGAATAAGTCTCGATTCGCTCTATTTTTCGAAAGATTTTACATACTTTTGTGTATCAGAACCCAAACGCATGAAAAAAATCATCATCATCATTTTGGCTGCTCTTTGTCTTGTAACATGCAGACATAGTGGTTATAACGCAATTTTAGCTCATTCTGAGCAGTTGATGATCGAGGCGCCCGATAGTGCCTTAACTTTATTGCAGTCGCTCGACTACCGTTCGTTCAAAAGTCGGAAAATACGGGCGAAATACGCACTTCTCTATTCGCAAGCACTTGATAAAAATTATATTGATATCGATAACGACTCCCTTATACGTCCGGCTGTAAGGTATTTTGAACAACACGGAAGCGATCAAGAGAAATATCTGTCTGTCTTGTCCTGAAAAACCGTTACAGGTTTGATGATACAAAGATAATT
>JAVWBH010000168.1:0-6827 GCA_036649595.1 Bacteroidales bacterium | reverse complement strand
GCTTAAGGTGGATATAAACGTATTATATTTACCAAAAATGAGAATAGCCGGTTTTATATTTATTGATTACAACTTTTTGCCCACAATAGAAAATAGAAAAAGGTTACAAGAGAAACTATATTCATTTCTCTTGTAACCTTTTTTTGCTGATATTTAAAAGGATGACTCTCTAAAAAGGGACTTTTTCTGTACCCTTGCTTTTAGCAGATCCTTTTCGCCGGGCCGAATAATTTAAAAGACTTATTCTTTATTTTTTCGGCTGAATGCCGAAAGCTTTGGTCACCAAAGACGACAATTCATCAACCGGTAACTCTCCTACCCATTTTTCCATTTTGCCGTCGGGCGACATAAAAATAAAGGTTGGGAAACTGTCTACTCCGAAAAGTTTTGCCAAATCAGGATGCTGTTCCATCTCAATTCGGAAACAAGTTACCTCCGGAAACATTTCGCTCACTTTCTCGAAACGAGGAATCATTGCCTGGCAATGAGGACACCAGGTTACCCAAAATTCAATAATCGTATTCCCCTTAATCAACAAGGGTGCGTCGTCCCCTTTTTCATAATCGAAAATCTTCGCTCTGAAGAGTTTTTCGTCCATGTCATGTACCATAATAATCTGATTATATTTAAACGAAATAATTGAGATTCGACTTACGGGCATACTCTATCATGGTAGCCACGCCACCCACCTGTACCCCGTCAATGAGCTCATCCAGCTTTATATCCAAAATCTCCATAGACATCTGACAGGCAATAAACGTTACGCCGTCATACTTAGCCAGGTGCAACATAAAATCAAGCGGCGGCACATTTTTTTGCTTCATTACCCGGCTCATCATCCGTGCGCCGATTCCGAGCATATTCTGATGAGATAAAGGCAACGATTTATCGTCTGCCGGCAAGATCTCTTCCATCATGCGGCCCATTACACTTTTATGTTCGGCATGAGCCGGCTTCTTACGCAACAGGCTGATACCCCAGAATGTAAAAAATATCTGCACTTTCATACCCATCGCCAATGCGCCCAGGGCTATATTAAAGGAAGCGAGACCTTTGTCCATTTCGTCACTGAAAATCACAATCGTCACGCTGTCTTCCTTCGGTGGAACCGGGGCTTTGCCCAGTTCGGTTTGCTTCTCAAAAAGGGCGGTTATCACTCCCTCTTTATCGGTCATAGACAACATCGGATTGCCGGTTACGGCAGCCCATGCGGTGGCATCTGTTTTGAAGCCGGGATCGGTTACCTCTATCTCCACCTGCTGTCCGATGGCTGCCTTTAGCATACCGTCTTTCAGGGCCATGATCGGCCCGGGACACTGGCTTCCTTTGGCATCGATCCGAATCACTCCGTTATCGGTATTCTGAGCGGCTCCCTCTCTGTTTATTTCTTCAAAATTTGGCATAGTCGTACAATTTTGAATTAAAACAATAAAAAGAAAGAAAGTGTTTAGAAATCTGCTGTTTCTAAACTGCCTGTGCCAAAACTTAAATAATTAATAATATTGGTATAAATAAATATTATTAATATATTCACATACATAATTCTGTACTGATTTTCACATTCATAGCTACGGTACAGAAGATTTCCTTCAATTTATACCACCATGAAAACAAATACACTCGGACGCCGGGAGTTTATAAAGGATTTGACTCTTTTAGCGGGTACCTCCTTATTAGCCACCGCGCCATGGATCGAAATTCTTTCAGATACAGGCAACACGCGGAATGAAAAAGCACGCCTGGGCATTATCGGATGCGGCTCCCGCGGTAAATACCTGATTCAACACCTGCTACAGAACAAGAAAGCAGAGATTGTTGCGATTTGCGACGACCTCGATTTGCATTTGCAGGAAACCGGGGTGCTGGTTCCCTCAGCCCGGGCCTATTCAGACTATCGTGCCCTCTTAGAAGATAAAACAATCGACGGCGTAGTGATCGCAACTCCGCCGGCCCACCACGCATCCATGACAATCGCGTCTTATGAAGCCGGAAAACATGTGTTTGTAGAAAAAGCATTGTCTATTCATATGGAAGAAGCCCTTGCTATTTACCAAGCTCACAAAGCCGGGGGAAAAGTGCTTTTTGTAGGACAACAGCGTTTCTTCGATCCGCGTTATATTCAATGTATGGCGATGATCCATTCGGGCGAATTCGGATCCATACAGTCTATCCGAATGAACTGGGACCGAAATACAGACTGGCGTCGCCCGGTGCCGGAGCCCGGACTGGAAAGAAAAATAAACTGGCGGTTATATAATGAATATTCGCGGGGATTAATGACGGAGTTGGCATGTCATCAACTTCAGGTAGGTATGTGGGCGATGAAATCGATCCCGTGTAAGGTAATGGGTATCGGCTCTCGTTTGTCGCGTAAGCATGAAAGAGAAGGATACGATAATGTGAGTTGCCTGTATTCATTCGAAAATGGAGTAAAGATGACTTACGAATCGACAAACTCAAATAAATTTTACGGACTTGAAGAACGCATTTTATGCGAACGGGCAACCTTTGAGCCGGAACGGGGAAAATATTATGCCGAAGAGCTCCCTCCCGCATCCGGCTTAATGCAGATGATTAGCCAGGCGGAAAACTCGCTGTTCGATGCCATTCCGCTTGCCGGAAGCAGTTGGATACCCGAAACGGGATATGCCGGCCAAGGTAAATACATCTTAGGAAGTAAGCCCGATGGCGACGGTACCCGCCAACTTTTAGAGGCATACGTTGAGAGCGTAATAACCGGTTTACAGCCCGCAAATTTTGCCGAAGAGGCTTACTACGGAACGCAACTATGCTTATTAGGACACCGTGCCATGGATGAAGAGCGCCCGCTGGCTTTTCCGGAAGAATTTAAAATCGACTACCTCAACCACAAAAACGTATTGCTATGAAAGACACGGTTATTACCCGACAGCAAAAAATCAAAGAGCTGATCTATTTGTCAATCCTGTTCTTGTTGGTGTGCATACTCAATCTGATCTCGATCGTTATATATAAAACATCCTTTACCGAGCTGTTTTCTGAAATTCCCCGTGTATTGCTTATCACCGGAATCCTGTATTTTATCATTCTGCTGATACGCATCCTGATTCATGGTCTTAAAACCGTTTATCGCTCTCTTTTCAAAAAGTAACCTACTCTCATTATTAAACAATATACAAATGAAGAACAAATTCTACTTTCTTTTTACCGGTATGATGGTCTGCACAAACCTATGTGCACAGGAGAATTGGACTTCTCTTTTTAACGGGAAAAACCTGAACGGATGGACCAAACTCAACGGAACAGCCGAATATAAGGTGGAAGACGGTGCCATCATCGGCGTATGCAAAATGAATTCGGCCAATACCTTCTTGGTAACGAAAAAAGAATACGGCGATTTTATCCTGGAATTAGAATTCAAGGTGGACAACCGCATCAATTCGGGCATCCAGTTTCGCAGCCAGAGTTTAAAAGACTACAAAAAGGGTCTCGTACATGGTTACCAGTATGAGATCGACCCGAGCCCGCGTGCCTGGAGCGGCGGTATATATGATGAAGCGCGCCGCGGATGGCTGTATTCGCTGGATAAAAACCCGGACGCAAAAAGTGCGTTTAAACCTGACAGTTGGAACAAGGTACGCATAAAAGCCGTAAACAACCAGATTACCACCTGGCTGAATGGGCACTTGTGCGCCGATTTGATTGACGATATGAATCTTCAGGGATTCATTGGCTTGCAGGTTCATTCAATTAATAATGCCCGGGATGAAGGGGCAACCGTAGCCTGGCGGAACATCCGGATCTGCACCGAAAATATAGAAAAAGAAAAAACAAGTCCCGGCATTGCCCAGGTAAACTGCATTGATAATACAATCAGTAATAAAGAAACTCAGGAAGGATGGGTTTTGCTGTGGGACGGAAAAAGCCCGAATGGATGGCGGGGCGCCCGTCTGGATAAATTTCCGGACAAAGGCTGGGTAATAGAAGACGGCATTTTAAAAGTGATTAAATCGGATGGTGGCGAATCAACAAACGGAGGGGATATCGTTACCTGCAATAAATATAAGAACTTCGAATTATCGGTAGATTTTAAAATTACGGAAGGAGCCAATAGCGGCATAAAATACTTTGTCGACACCGATTTGAATCAGGGAGCGGGCTCCTCTATCGGATGTGAATTTCAGATTCTGGACGACAACAAACATCCGGACGCGAAACTGGGCGTTAACGGTAACCGGACACTCGGTTCATTATATGATCTGATTCCTGCCGCCGAAAATAAACCTTATCGAAAAGGAGCGTTCAATAACGCCCGGATCGTGGTGAAAGGCAATCAGGTAACGCATTATCTGAATGACAAAAAGATTGTGGAATACAACCGAAACAACCAGCAATGGCGCGCCTTGGTAGCCTATAGCAAATATGCCCAATGGCCTGCCTTCGGAGAATTGGCGGAAGGCCATATTTTGTTACAGGACCACGGAGATGAGGTATGGTTCAAAAACATCAAAATCAGGGAGATAAACTAACTGTCTGGGTATTAAACAAAACACAAATCATGAATAACACTAAGCAATTTTCACGCAGAAGTTTTCTGAAAAGCCTCTCCGCCTTGTCGGCTATGTCTGCCATGCCGGGACTATGGCTGTCATCGGGCACGTTTATGTCTTGCACAACCGCCCAGGCTAAGCCCCGAATGGTTGCTCCGAATGAAAAAGTAAACATTGCCTGCATCGGGATCGGAAACCGGGGAAACGAGATCATTAAAATGCTTTACAATACCGGGTTATGCAACGTGGTTGCTCTCTGTGACGTTGATATGGAAGCCGCTCATACCACGGAGATTCTGAAGATGTTTCCCAAAGCATCCCGTTTTAAAGACTTCCGGGTAATGTTTGACAAGATGAACAATCAGATTGATGCCGTTTCGATCGCAGTGCCTGATCACTCTCATTTTCCGGCTACGATGCTGGCTATGTCGTTAGGCAAACATGTATATGTTGAGAAACCGCTCGCCCGGACTTTTCTCGAAAATGAACTGCTCATTGAAGCTGCCCGCAAATACGGGGTGGTGACACAAATGGGAAATCAGGGACATTCGGAAGAGAATTATTTTCAGTTTAAGGCATGGAAAGAAGCAGGTATCATAAAGGATGTTACTGCCATCACGGCACACATGAACAATCCCCGCAGATGGCATGGCTGGGATACTTCCATATCCCGCTTTCCGGCACCCGAACCCATTCCGGAAACATTAGACTGGGATTTATGGCTGGTCGGACAACCCTCACGCAGTTTTAACAAAGACTTCATCAACGGACAATGGCGTTGTTGGTATGACTTTGGCATGGGTGCGTTGGGCGATTGGGGTGCGCACATTCTGGATACGGCACATGAGTTTCTCGATCTGGGCTTACCAACGGAAGTAAGCATGGTGCAGGCCGAAGGGCATAATGATTATTTTTACCCGCAATCTTCCACTATCTTATTCCGCTTTCCGGCCAGAGGAGAGATGCCCCCTGTCGATATTACCTGGTATGACGGAGTCAACAATATCCCGGCGGTACCGGAAGGCTACGGTGTGTCAGAACTCGATCCAAACATCCCACTGGTGGCCGGCGGAAAAATACAGCCTGCGAAACTGAATCCGGGGAAAATTATTTATTCGAAAGAGCTGATCTTTAAAGGAGGCTCTCATGGCTCGGCATTGTCGATCATACCGGAAGAAAAAGCCCGCGATATGGCGGCGTCCCTGCCGGAAGTACAAAAATCGACTTCAAATCATTTTGAAAATTTTCTCTTAGCCTGCCGCGGTCAGGAAAAGACCCGTTCGCCTTTCTCTGTATCGGGCCCGCTGAGCCAGGTCTTTTCGCTTGGCGTACTTGCCCAGCGCATGAATAGCAAGTTGCTGTTTGACCGTGAAAGTAAGACGATAACCAACAATACGGTGGCAAACAATTTACTTACCGCTCCCGAACCGCGAAAAGGATGGGAAGAGTTTTATCGCTTATAACGCTATGAAATCGTCAGAACTCACCCAGAGTTGAGACACCCGGCAAACGGTATATAAAAGGCGCATTTGACATTAGCGTTAAAAATAAAAGGATGAACAAATGAATAAGGATTATCAATTTATCTATAAAAAAGTGTGCCAAGGCACACTTTTTTATATGTGGTTCAAATCGATGAATACTCGTATCGACATTGTATTCAGAGATGTATCCCGGGCGCAAGCGCTAACGGTAGCCGATACGATTTATGAAAAAGTCTTTTATTTACACGGATTAATGAATCGTTTCGACCCCCGGAGTGAATTATCCCGAATGAACCGCTCCGGCCTGTTTACCGATACAACACCCGATAAAGATCTTTACAACGTCATTCGCATAGCCCTTGCTGGACATAAAATGACAAACGGGGTATTCGACATCACCACCCGCCCGGGGCGCCAATCCGAGCAGGATATCCATGGAATCAGCCTTGACTCCCTCACCTGCTCCATTCGGTTTCTGCATAAAGGGATACAGATCGATTTAGGCGGGATCGCAAAAGGATACGGAGCCGACAGGGTAGCTGATTTACTTTTAAAAGAGCAGATACCGGATTTCCTGATCAATTTTGGGAACAGCAGTATTGTAGCCCATGGCAACCAGCCGCTGGGTATCGGTTGGGAGATCACCCCTAATGTTAATACCGAAAAAAGATATTGTCTCAAAAACGAGGCCTTAAGCTCTTCCGGCAACAACAACCTGAATACCGCGCATATCGTAGACCCCCGTACTGGCAAATATGTAACGCGCACAGATGTAATTACATTAACAGCACCCGATGCCGCCTCAGGTGAAATT
>JAVWBH010000167.1:0-6854 GCA_036649595.1 Bacteroidales bacterium | reverse complement strand
CAACTTCGGAAACAATTATCTGGAATACTTATAAAGGATGGATCCAATCATGGCGTGACCTTCCTATTCTTTGCAATCAGTGGGCGAATGTAGTTCGTTGGGAAATGCGTACGCGTATGTTCTTACGTACTGCGGAATTCCTATGGCAGGAAGGACATACGGCTCATGCTACAGCCGAAGAGGCCGTTGCAGAAACTCAGCAGATGATTAATGTATATTCTGATTTTGCAGAAGGCTTTATGGCTGTTCCGGTTATTAAAGGAGTAAAATCGGCTAATGAACGTTTTGCCGGCGCTGTTGATACGTATACCATTGAAGCAATGATGCAGGATGGAAAAGCACTTCAGTCGGGTACATCTCACTTCCTGGGACAGAATTTCGCGAAAGCTTTTGATGTGACATTCACAAACAAAGAAGGAAAACAGGAACTTGTATGGGCTACTTCATGGGGTGTTTCAACTCGTTTGATGGGAGCGCTTATTATGACTCACTCGGATGATAACGGTTTGGTATTGCCTCCGAAATTGGCTCCTATTCAGGTTGTGATCGTACCTATTCACCGTACAGCAGAGCAGTTGGCTCAGATTGACGAGCGAGTAGCCGATATCATGACTAAGTTGAAAGCATTGGGTATCTCTGTAAAATATGATAATTCGGATAACAAAAAGCCAGGTTGGAAATTTGCCGAATATGAATTAAAAGGAGTACCGGTACGCTTAGTAATGGGTGGTCGTGACTTGGAAAACAATACGGTAGAAGTGTTCCGCCGTGATACGTTGACAAAAGAAACTCTTTCTCAGGATAATATCGATCAGGTGATTAAAGATCTTTTGGACGAAATTCAGGCAAATATTTTCAAGAAAGCGTTTGATATGCGTGAGCGTACAACAAAAACGGTTGATACTTGGGAAGAATTCAAAGAGAAAATCGAAGAAGGCGGTTTTATCTTAGCTCATTGGGATGGAACTCCTGAGACGGAAGAATATATCAAAGAACAGACCAAAGCTACGATTCGTTGTATTCCTTTGGATGGCGACAA
This sequence comes from Bacteroidales bacterium, assembly GCA_036649595.1. Lineage (GTDB taxonomy): Bacteria > Bacteroidota > Bacteroidia > Bacteroidales > JAUNSR01 > JAUNSR01. The sequence goes on along the minus strand of JAVWBH010000167.1, from coordinate 5,815 downwards.
AACACCGGGCGTATGTATGGTTACAGGAAAACCATCTGCTCAACGTGTTTTATTTGCAAGAGCATATTAATCAATACGATTATATAAGAAAACGGAGTGTCGGAAACGGCGCTCCGTTTTTTATTTTTGGGTAGCTTCGGTATGAATGATTTGTTGCATTCCGCCGGCGGCATTCAGAATACCAAAGCCCCAGGTGTTATTCGGCGTTTTTGCCGTATCGGGTGTGGGGGTGGCTGTTTGCTGCATGATCTTACGTATTTCGCCGAGCGTGAGGTCGGGATTTTGCTGGAGCCACAAGGCAAGCGTTCCGGCTAAAATCGGAGCGGCAATCGATGTGCCTTGTAATATTCCAAAACTATACGTTTGATTATTGAAAATAACATTTTCCGTTTTATAGAAAGCGGGCGGATAATTTCCTGTGAAAAAATGGCTGAATGCAGATACTACGCCATATCCCGGGCAAGTGATATCCGGTTTAATGCGGCCATCGGCAGTGGGCCCGTGCGAGGAGAAGTAAGCAATTTCCCCTAATACCGCTTTCGGCCCATAATGATATGGGTTACCATTTGTTGAGTTCCAGTTTTTTTTAGTGCAGAATGCTCCCGCGCTGAGCATGCTTTTTCCGGTGCCTCCGATTTCAGCGACTGTATGAGAGGAGTTTCCTCCTTTATAAGGATAAGGCTGGCGGAGAGAACTGAATTGTCCGGCAGTGAGCCATCCTTGTATTAAGCCGTGAATAGAGGATGTGATTTTTAATACCGGAATAAGATTGCTGCCCTCCGAATTATAATTGACCTGCGCCATTATACTCGGCTTTTGGTTATAAAGACCTTGTTCGGCTGCAAACTGGATAATAACCAAAAGAGAGTCTGTTGTAATGCGAAACGTTTTTATTTCGCGTTCGTCGGATCTGACCATAGGAGTGGTTCCTACTATTTTTCCTGATAGTGTATCCAAAAGGAATACTGCTGCCGAGAAGACAAAATTCTTTTCTCCCCATAAATCTGCAATTAACTGCTCTGCCCCTTTATCAGGCAGGAGGGCACTCAATATGATCGTATCGTTCGGCTGGTCGAGAAACTGATTTTCAAAAAAAATATTTCTGTTTCCGTTATTGCCTACAGATCCGGTAAATAACAATCCGGGTCTTATCTTCTGATCGCAAAGCCGGTCGAAGGCGGAGGTTCCGTCATGCGGGCCGATAGAGGACCCCAGGCTAAAATTAATGACGCAAGGCTTGTTTTTCTGAGCTGCGTATTCAGCGATATACCTCAATCCGTCGGCTATTCCCACATCCGTTCGGTTGGTCGAAACGAGTACCAATTCTGCTTTGGGGGCTATTCCGTAAAACTGGGTGCCGGCTCCGCTTCCGGCCGCACTCCCGGTTACATGGGTACCATGGGTTTCGCTGTTCGTGTCAGTACCGGCAGAAAGTATCGCTTGTTGATCCGTTAACTCCCGGCCATATTGAAAACCGGCAGGAGATATTCCCTGCAAGGTATTCTGCTCCCATACCTGTTTTATCCTGTATGTTTGTCCGGTTGAATCATAAAAATCGGGATGGGTATAGTCAAAGCCATAGTCCACTATGCCGATAATCACTCCGTTTCCATTATATGCTTGATTGCCGGCTATCGGCTGTAGCCGGGTTAATTCAAACCGTATGATACCCTTTAAACGAAGGAATTGGCACAAGGAACTTAATGGAATGAAAGCGGTAGAAAAGAGCTGATCGCCTTCAATGAAATAAACTCCCAGCTTTTTTAGTTGTTGCATATCGAAGTTCTCCTTTACTTCGAGAAAACCGGTGATGCAGAAAGTAGAATCTTTCATTACTCCCAATGGGAACTGACGCATTAATGCATCCGACGGGATGTAATTGCGGGGAATTGAGCAAAGAGGTATTTCGCTGTTGAGCGTATGAACGAATAACCGGGCGTAATTGCTTAAAAAATCCGGATATTCCTGCGAAGACAGCGCTTCTGTCCGGGTAGTAATAATGGATGTTACCGGTATATGTGAAACCGGCTTGTGGGCACTACATCCGATCAACAGGTATAAAACAAAGAGACGCAGTAGTGTTTTCATAACTGATCGTTTAGTTTGATAACACCCTGCGTCGCTGCGTGGTTTATTAAGAATTGAATTTAGTACATTCAATCAGTAATTTCTGATCTTTTCCCAGAGTTGATGCGAATAAATAAATATTCCCGCCTTCTTTGATACCCGATTTTTTTCGGAACTCATCGACAGATAAAGGAAAATTCCGTACGGCAATATTTGCTTTGGGAATTTGAACGCATAGTTTTTTGATGCTTTTCGACGAAAAATCAATGCAGTTGACTACCTCAAATATCCGTCCCGGAAAAGTTTCCTTCAGTTCATCAGAGGTATACAGGTGGCTGTTTACCTGCAGTTTCTCTAAGTTAAAATCAAGAGCAACAGAACGAAAAGCACCGGCCTTCATAATGGATGCGTTCGGCTCATATAAGTACCGCTTAATCTTGTTTGCATAAAGAGGTATATTGTGATGCTCTTTTTCCGGTTTAAAGCAGTATGTCGTTTCAGTACCGTCTGTCAGGTAATTGATACAATGAATGGTGGGCTCTGCCTCATTTTCTTTTATAGAATCGAGAACGAAAAGCAACTCTTTACATTCATTCTTTACAGAAAGGATATGCACCTCTGTTGTTTCCGGCAACAATGACAAAGTCCGTGTCAGGTCGGCCATCGGCGAAACTTTGACAATGATCCGCTGCGCTTTTTTTAGTAAGTCTTGTTTCAAACTTACGATATCCGGTTCGCAGTCACTTAGATCGAATAACCGTTTGTTGGCATCTCCGCGCCGTGCCGGGTCGAGATAAATGGTGTCGACAACCGGTATGTCCATTGTGCGGCTATCTCCGTTTATCACTTCAATATGTGTAGCCTTTAATTTGTTGAAGTTATGTCGGGCGGCTTCACAATATTCAGGAAACCGCTCGATATAATATGATTTACGGGTACATTTCGAAATATAATAGGTATCTATCCCCAAACCACCTGTCAGATCACAAACACAATCTCCTTTAATCAACTGTTGCTTGTATAGCGCGGTTAACATAGAAGAACATTGTTCGGCCGCTATGCGTGACGGTAAGATAATTTCTTCATTGATATACCATTCGGGCAGTTTATCTTTGATCTGACGCCGGGCAAGGATCTGATCAGCGATAAACGGCATATCCAGTTCCGGATATTTTGAAGCCGAAAGCAGCAGCTTACTCGTATCATCCGAGAGATGCTCTTGTATAAAACGGAGTGTTTCTGGATCTGTTCTAAGCATAAGTTATCGGGTATATTTACGTGGATATCTGAATAAGATCGCTAACAGAGCTGCCAATCCCATCAGGAATGGATAATACAGATATTTGATGATTGACAATGGTGAAATAGAAGCCAGACTGGAGGCAATTAGTAATTGGGCTCCATAAGGGATAATGCCCTGAATAAAACAAGAGAATGTATCCAGGATACTCGCCGATTTTCTGGGGTCAATTCCAAAACGGGTGGCAATATCTTTTGCGATAGGGCCGATTGTAATAACAGCAATCGTATTGTTTGCGGTACATAAATTTGCGAAACATACCAATCCGGCAATGCTTAATTCTGCGGCACGCGAAGAATTCACACGGCGTGTAAGGCCGTTGATGATAAACTGGATACCTCCGCCCCGGCGAATCATTTCTAGCATACCTCCGGCTAACAGGGTGATGATGGCCAGTTCGCCCATGCCCACGATCCCGTTACCCATGGCTCCGAACCAGTCGAAAAGGTCGAGGCTGCCGGTAAGTAATCCGATTAATCCGGATGAGATAATTCCTAAAAGTAAAACGAGCATTACATTTACTCCTGCAATCGCCGTGCCCAATACCAAAAGATACGGTAGTACTTTGATCCACTCTACTGGTACGCGGTCTGGAGATACATGTACGTCCATCCCCATGAATACATAGATAAATAAAACGATAATGGCTACCGGTACAACAATCATACTGTTGACCTTAAATTTATCTTGCATTTCGCATCCCTGTGTTTTGGTAGCGGCAATGGTGGTATCTGAAATAAAAGACAGGTTATCTCCAAAAAAAGCACCTCCTACGACAACTGCCATCATATAAGGCAATTCGACACCCGCTTTATCCGCAATACCCATGGCTACCGGAGCAAGGGCAACAATTGTTCCGACCGATGTTCCGACCGAAAGTGATATAAAACAAGCTGATGCGAAGATCCCGGCGATCAACAGGTTGTCTGGCAAAATATCCATGGCCAGGTTTACGGTTGCATCTACCGCGCCGGTAGCTTTGGCCGTTTGAGCAAAAGCCCCTGCCAGAATAAATATCCAGACCATGAGCATGATATTGTGGTTGGCGGCTCCTTTCGAGAAATTCTCTATGCGTTCGTTGAGCTTGCCTTTGGCAATCATTAAAGAAACAATAGAAGAGATGACAAAAGCAACGGTAATAGGCACTTTATAAAAATCGCCTACCCAAATGGACGTAAATAAATAAACAATTAGAAATACAACCAGAGGGGTCAGCGCCCAGGCGTTAGGTTTAATTTGATGATTCATTAATAGAGCTTAAACTTGAGTGAGTTAATTTAATTGTAGGCTTAAAGCTGACAAAAGTAATCAATTAGGATGAAAATATGTGTATAAGAATAGAATCCGGCCCGCGAAAACTCTCAAGGAATCCTAAAAATATCCGGTTAATTAAAATAATGGATTCTATATTCGGCGATATAGAATCCATTAAAATGAAGCTGTTTTTACGCAATAAATTATTTAAAGCTGCTTTTTATCAGGTTGCTGAATTCATCCAGCGGCATTTCGCCTACAGACATCTTCGCTTTTCCTTTCAACGGAATCAGTATGAAGGTAGGAGTACCGCGTACATTATACAAAGAGGCCAGCTCGGGGTGTTCGGATGCTTCTATCTTAAAAAAATCGATATCCGGAAATTCAGCTGCTGCAGCTTCTACGATTGGCCACATAGCCTGACAATGCGGGCAACTTTCTAAATAAAACTCAATAATCGTATTCCGTTTAATCTCATAAGGCGCTTCAGGGCCTTTGGTATAGTCGATAATTTCAGACTTAAACGTTTTATCATCCAGACTCTTAATCATATTCTTACGCTTTTGGTGATTAACTCATACTATTATAAAAACCATTCGGGAGAAAAGGATTTTGTTCTTTTAAAATTAAATTGAAAGCAGGGCAATATCCCGGAATGAGTGTTTTTAATAAGCTTTTCGATATAAAATATAAAGCTTCTGTAATTTGTTTAGAGAAATAAAAGCTATTTTCGCATGGAAAAATATTGTTACATTATCCTGTGATAGGATTAAAAGAAGAAAGGAGGATCAATATGGTGGATTTTCTGGTATGTGAAGGAGGATTTTCTACAGTTGAGAAATGGGTGCCGGGATGTTGGATAGAAGTGACGAACCCTTCCCAGTCTGAATTGGTAGAATTGCAGAAAACGTATGATCTCCCCATGGATTTCATTAAAGATATTGAAGACGTTGAGGAACGTCCTCGTATCGAGGTAGAAGAAGGATGGTTAATGACGATTCTACGGATACCTTATAAAATAGAAGAGAGTTCTTCTCCATTTAGTACGGTTCCTTTTGGGATTTTGGTAAAAGGTGATCTCTTTATAACGATTTGCCATTATCAAACTGATATGGCTTCGGATTTTGTCCGGTATACCATTCGAAAAAATATTGGAAAACGTACGGATATTGATTTGTTGTTATCCTTATTTCT
>JAVWBH010000166.1:1637-6865 GCA_036649595.1 Bacteroidales bacterium | reverse complement strand
CTATTCGCATTATCGACGCTCGACGAGTTACTGTTTCCGAATACGAACCCCTGTGTCATGCGGAAAGTCAATCCTTTCAATAACGTTACATCCACATATCCCTGTATACGGTTCGTAATATTATAGTTCTCATTATCAATCTCCCAGATATGCCCCATTGGGTTATACTGTCCTTCTTTAAGATTCATGTTATTATACTTCCCATTCTCATCTTTTGGAAGAATGGTGTTAGGAAAGATCATAGATTCAATCAATACACCTCGATACTGAGAAAAACGAGGCCCTTGGCTTGTTGTATAATACCCCCAGGAGTTTACACCCACACGCAACCATGATTTGATATCCGTATCCACTTTTACACGGTAGTTGAATTGCTGTGCCCGTGAATTGCGAACAATCCCTTCATCATCATTGTAACTACCGGAAATCAGATAACGTGTTTTTTCAGAACTTCCGGAAACAGAAAGTTCATGAGTATGCTGAAAAGACATGTTACGGAATACGTTGCCAACATAATCATATCCGCCTTCCCCTCTTTTATAAGCTTCCACCTGTTCCGGAGTATAGTACACCATCGGATCTCTTCCGGCAGCCGTATAATATTCCTGTCCATAATCATTTGCTAATTCTGCAAATTCGCCCGGCGAAAGCATATCCGGCAACTCATACGGTGTCTTAAAATTGGCATAGCCATTATAGTTTACATTGATTTTTCCTTTTTCAGGATTCTTAGTTGTTACCAAAATCACGCCATTCGCCCCGCGTGACCCATATACGGCTGTTGCAGAAGCATCTTTCAACACTTCGATAGACTGGATATCGGATGGATTCAAAGAACTAAGCGTCCCCCCGATAAAACCGTCAACAACAAGTAATGGTCCCTGGTCTGCCTTCAACGAGTTCATACCGCGCACCCTGATCGTCGATCCCGAACCGGGTTGTCCCGAATTAGATACAATACTTACTCCCGCCAAGCGCCCTTGCAAAGAAGAAGTGATATCAGAAGAGGGCGTGTTTTTAATCGCATCGCCGGCTTTGACTGATGATACAGACCCGGTAAGGTCAGATTTACGCTGTACCCCATATCCGACAACAACAATCTCTTCCAGGTTCTGAGTGTCTTCTTTTAGAACAAGAGTCACAAAACGTTTCTTGTTTAGTTTTATCTCTTCGGTTTTATAACCGATAAAGGAAGCTACCAAAGTAGCATCCTCCGGTACATTGTTCAAGGTAAAATTCCCGTCGATATCGGTAATAGTCCCGTTTGTTGTTCCCTTTTGAAGAACAGAGGCTCCGATTACTCCTTCTCCGGCTTCATCTAAAATTTTTCCTGTTATTGTTACAGCCTGGCCCCAGGCTGTCCCGAGAGTAATGCAACTTACAATCAGGATACAGCATATCCTGATTGTAATTAATCTGAGTTGTTTCATAGATTGTAATAGATCTGTTATTTAACTAGCACTTTTAAAGTCACCTTGTTATTCAGAGAAACAAGGTAAATTCCTTTTTCCACAGAGATAGAGATTGACTCTCCTGCCGATATCATATTCTTACTAAAACAGCTACCTGTCAAATCATATACATATACCGTTCCTGACACTGCTGTTTCAACACGTATTGATTGGTTATTTCCTACTGCAACAAAACCATAATCCGCTTTGTTTTCAGTTATTCCGGAAGCATTGCTGGCACCCTGGTATGCACCCATGTTGATTTGACCATTTGTTATACGATCATTCCCTTCCACATCTTTTGCCATTACAGAAGCAACCCAGGCTGCCTCCATATAATAATCCTCTTCAAAAGCCATATTTCCGGCATTCACAGCTGCCGAGGCATCCAAAAGAGAGAAATCTGCTTTCTGAATTTGCGCAATTTTGTCAACTTCGTTCGTTGCACCCTTAAAGGTTGTCGGATTCACGAATGTCGTAGCTTCGATTAAATTATTATCTACTGTAGAACCAGACTCTCCAACGATCTCTTCGTCCGACAAACAATGGTCAACCAATGCATTTTCCACAGCAAGCACCTGTTTGTTCTTATGTCCCGGCGTATTCCCTGAAACAATCGAATTGGCTAACGTAGCATAATTCTCACCAACATATACGGTTCCGATATTATTTGCAATTGTATTGTTAAACACAAAACTTCCTTGTAGATCCATTAACAATTGAGTGGCAGTATTATTCACAATGAGGTTATTCGCGAACTGCCCGTTGCTGCGTACAGACAGAATACTGTTTCTCCATGCCCCGTCAACCGGAGTCGTATTCGTATTGTTACGGATTATATTATGCGTAAAATCAAAATAGGCAAGAGAACTTCCTTCAAAAACCGTTCCGGTTGTAGCTGAGCTATTATTCTCAAACAAACAATTCTGAATTTTAAGTTCTCGTCCCTCCCATTGATTTGAAACACTGATACAGGTTGATTTATTTCCTCTGAAAGTACATTTCTCAACATAGGTTCCTCCTGTGGTGATCGGGTTTCCGGCAGTTGCCGTATTGTAAATAGAGAATGACTGACAATCGTTATTTTCAAAAAGGCAGTTTTCTATTGAGTTTGATTGGCAGTCCTGCAAATAGCCTCGAAGCTGAACTGCAATGGCTTTCTTCTCAAGCGGGAAAGAACCATTCTCTGCAAAATAACAATCCTTTATCTGGAAATTTTCTTCTCCGTATACAATCGTGTTTGAACAAGAGCAGTTAATAACCTGGCTGTTCTGAAGAAGAACTGAATTACGGAAATACAGTACGCGACCATTTGAAGTTTCAAAATCCTTAAATGAAATTCCGTCAATTATTACTTGTTTCCACAATGTTTCTTTATCAGCGCGATCAATTAATCGAAAGTCTCCGTTGCCGGTAACTACAGTTTCATTTGTAAAAAACCAAGGTTTAGATGCATCCGGACGAATACGTTCATCGATCGAAGTCTGTCCTTTAGCGAAGCCGCCATATACATCGACCTCTTCTTTCATATTTACGGTAGCCATCTCTATATATTTGCCGGCAGCCATATAAATATCATCTCCTTTTTGTGCAATAGAATAAGCTGTAGAAAGTTTATCAACTGCCGTATTCCAGCTTGTACCATTTGCTGAAGCATTTCCTTCAGGAGTTACATAAATAATTTTAGCAGATACACCTAACGATACAGATAGGAGTAATAAAGACGAAGTAAGAATTCGTTTCATAACATTTTATTTAAGGTTTTTATTGCATTTGTGTTGCAACAAAAGTAAAATGGCCTTAAAAAAATGAATGTATCTAAACGTTCATGAAAAGGTCAATTCTGTACATTTTCACCTTTTCGGTACATTAATGGCGTTATTTTGAAATAGTCTTTAAAACATTTGCTAAAATAGCGGGGTGACCCGAATCCGGTTAGCTCTGCAACCTCTGTTACGCTCATTTCCGGATGATTAACTAATAAAGACGCACCCCTTTTTAACCGGATTGTAGAGATAAAATCGTTCGGAGTTTGCCCGGTAATTGCTTTAATCTTCATGAACAATTTTGTACGTGCTATCCCCATTTCGCGAGAAAACAGATTAACGTTGAATTCCGGATCCGACAAATATTTGTCGATCACCACCGTTGCCTTATCCAGAAATTCTTTATCAAGAGCATTGGTTGCAAGCATCTGTGGCGTAGTTGCGAATTGCCCGGAGAATTTTTCCTGCAACAAAATACGACCGTTCACCAAGTTGTTACAACGTGAAATCAGCGTTTCTGTATTAAATGGTTTTGTGATATAATCGTCCGCGCCTACGCCCAATCCCTCTAAATTATGCTCTATTGCAATCCGGGCTGTCAATAAGACAACCGGAATATGGCATGTTTCCATATTTCCTTTTATCCGCTTACACAATTCTGTCCCGTTCATCCGCGGCATCATTACATCACTCAGGATAATAGACGGTTGCTGCTCTTCAACTTTCTCCAGGGCCTCAACGCCGTCGGCCGCCGTAACCACGGTATAGAAAACACCAAATATCGAACTCAACATATCCCGTAAAGAGGTATTATCCTCTACAATAAGCATTACCGTACCTTCTCTCACAACCGGCAATTCCGGCTGAACCTCAGGTTTTTCATATTTCAGGAACAATTCGTCCGGAAAAATCACGTCCGCCTCTTCAACCACCTTCTCCGAATCGATCTGCTCAGGTTGAAAGTGTTGTTTTCCCAATTTTAGCGAAACCCGGAATACCGTTTCGCGGGCAGGCTCGCTTTCAACCCGAATATCACCGTGATGCAAATCAATAATACCCTTGGTCAATGCTAATCCGATACCGGTACCTAAGATATTTTCAGATTGATGTGATATCTGATAAAAACGTTCAAATATTTTCTCGACCTCTTCTTTTGGAATACCCGTTCCCGAATCGACTACTTCAAAATAAACAAATACAGCATCGGCATAAACCCGAAGTTGTATCCGGTCATTCGCCTTGCAATGTTTGAATGCATTCGATAATAAATTATTAACAACCTTCTGCAATTGCCGCTGATCATACCATACGTGCAGTGAGTCGATCTCTTTCTCAAAAGAAAACCGGATATCCAGAGATTCAGCATATTCGCTGAATAACAAAAAGTTTTCCTGCAAAAATCCTACAATATCCTGCTCCCGTACTTTCAGTTGCATATGCCCCTGCTCTTGTTTTCGAAAATCGAGTAATTCGGAAATCAAACCCCGCAACTGAAGTGAATTTTGATATACATTTAAGACCTTCTTATAAATAGCGGGAGTAAAAACCTGCTGATGGAGTAAATTCTCAATCTGGCCGATAATGATCGTGAGAGGGGTACGAAACTCATGAGATATATTGGTAAAGAAGCGTAGCTTTGCCTGATTCAGAGTTTCAATATCCTGTAAATGTTTCTGTTCATATTTCAATGATTCTTCCAACCGCACCTTTGCTTTATAAGCCCTGATAATCAACCAGGAAGCGATCAGAACCAACAACAGATAAACTCCGTATGCCACACCTGTTCTGTAAAAAGGAGGCAATACCCTTATCTTCATCTCCTTCCGGACCGGAATCGGGCTCACGTCACTGTTCTTTATCACCAATGTATAATTTCCGGGGCTCAGGTTGGTAAATGCAATGCTGTTTTGATCGCGCAGGTTACTCCACTCTTCAGAAAATCCCTCCAGGCGGTATACCAACTCATCCCGATTGGCCAGGATATAATTCGTAGTGGCAAACACCATCTGGA
>JAVWBH010000166.1:0-1627 GCA_036649595.1 Bacteroidales bacterium | reverse complement strand
GGAAGATAGACTGATCTGCGTCGAGTACAATCTGAGAAGTATAAAGTAGCGAATTCGGCAATATCCGCGTATCATCGCCCACTTTTACCTGATTTCCGTTAACATACAAATTGGTAAATAAAATATCGTACGATTTAGCCTGAAAGTCAAGATCTTTCTCCTTAAAAGAGATCATCCCCTGAATTCCCCCCAAGAAAACCTCCCCTGTTGAAGACAGAAACAGCGCATTTTCATTAACAGTCGATAATGGAAAACCATTATCTTTATTATGGTTGATGAATTGTTGATTAAGATAGTCGAACTGAGAAAAACCTTTATTGGTAATTATTAATAATCGCTGGTCTTTCGACTCACATATCTCATATACACAATCACTTGCCAAACCATTTTTCCTTGAATCGAAGTTTTCAAAGGTATTCTTTTCCGGATCGAAAACATCAACCCCACTACCGGAAGTACTAAACCACAAGCGTCCCGCGCAATCTTCCATAATGCTGTTGATATTATTATTGCTGATAGAAGAAAATCCGGATGGTTGATATTTAAACTGGCGCAGACTGTCGGTATGCGTGTCATAAACAAACACCCCTTCCCCGGCAACACTCATCCAGAGCTGATTGCGAGAATCTACAAAAAGATCTCCGACCATGGTTATCAGATCTCCTTGTGGAAGATGACGGAATAACTGCCGGCAGCCACCGTCCTTTTTCGAAAAAAGGCAAACTCCGTTATGTGTAGCAACATATAAAGAGTCTTTCCCTGCCGGAATAATATCGCGCACAATATTATGAGGCAACGATGTGGAATCACCCTGACGGGAATAAAAATGCGTAAACCGATCTGTTTTCAAATCAAGCTTATTAATCCCTCCCAAGTGCGTACCGATATAGGCAGCGTCCTCTTCTTCATCAAGATAAAGGGCTTTCACATTATCATGCGACAATCCGGCCTCTTTTGTTTTTTTCCGATACCATCGGAATTTACCGGTAGACCGGTCATATACATTGAGACCTCCTCCCTCTGTACAAATCCATAAATTACGGTGTCTGTCTTCTTGCATTCTCCCTACGATAGGAAAACTTAGCGTACCTTGCGACTGTTGATTGTTATAAGACACATCATAAGTTGTATAGATCTCGTATTCAGGATTAAAAAAGTTGACTCCTCCGAAATAAGTTCCTAACCAGAGGGTACCCTGGTGGTCCTTAATAATTTGCCAGACGGAAGAATGAGTCATATCGCCCGGACGCTGACCTGCAGTAAAAAGCTGGAAAAGCCCTGTTTTTTTATCAAATTTATTCAAGCCCTCAATTGTACCGATCCATATATTTCCCTGATTATCCTCACAACACGAGCGGATAAAGTCAGAAGCGATCGAATTACATTCCGGCCGATAAGTATAATGATATTCCTGATCGCCGGCATAACGGAAAAGGCCGTGATGCCAGGTCGAAACCCATATTTCATTTTGCGAGTCGATAAAAATACTTGCCACATTGCCCTGATCTAACGGCTGTGTGATTTCCTGCGTATCCAGATTGAGAATATATACCCCGTTTCGGCGCGTACCGATCCACAACCGGTTCTGATTATCCTTCTCCAGCCAGGAAACTGACGCGCCTTTAGG
>JAVWBH010000165.1:6075-6886 GCA_036649595.1 Bacteroidales bacterium | reverse complement strand
AGGTGCTGTACGCGGGAAGTAGCCTAAAAACCAAATAATAATAGATGCTATAAGAATGATACCACCCATTTTGGATAAGTAAGAACGGCCTTTCTCCCACATATGTATTAATGTACTTTTTAATGTCGGCATCCGATAGGGCGGGAGTTCCATTACAAAAGGAGAATCCTCGCCTTTAAAGAGGTGCTTCCTAAATAAACGAGCCATTACGATTGCCAGGAGTACTCCAATCGCATAAACGAACATTAGCATTAAGGTAGCGTGCTTCGGGAAGAAAGTGCCTACAATCAAAATGTAAATAGGTAACCGGGCGCTACATGAAATTAGCGGGTTAATTAACATCGTGATTAGGCGGCTTCGTCTGTCTTCAATTGTGCGTGATGCCATAATAGAGGGAACGGTACATCCAAATCCCATCACTAACGGAATAAATGATTTGCCGTGTAACCCCATACGGTGCATAATTTTATCCATAATGAAAGCAACCCGCGCCATGTATCCGGAGTCTTCCATAAAAGAGATAAAGAAATATAGAATAAGAATATTCGGTAAGAATACGATTACACCACCAACGCCGCCTATAATTCCATCTATAACCAAGTCATGCAAGGGGCCGGGCGGAATAATTTTAGACATAAGTTCAGCAGTCAGGCCTACTAACGAATCAATCCAGTCCATCGGATATTGTCCGAGAGAGAAGGTTGTTTGGAACATCAGCCAAAGTACAGCCAGGAAAATAGGAAATCCTAATAGTTTTCCTGTTACAATTTCGTCGATCGACTTGGTTATCTGGTTTTCTTCCTCCTGTCCG
>JAVWBH010000165.1:0-6065 GCA_036649595.1 Bacteroidales bacterium | reverse complement strand
AGGTTTCTTTTAAAGCACCCGAAATAAAGCCATATTTAGCATCGGTAATTGCCGATTCAGGATCTTCATTTAATTTGGATTGGATAAGAGTTGATAATTGATCGCGCAATTGAATCCATTTCCCATATTCCGGGGCGTCTTTTAGCAAAGATTCAGCCTCCTGATCATTCTCGAGTAATTTGATGGCCAGGTAACGAGGTGAGAAATGCTTAACAATTGAGGGATCTTTCTTTATTTCATCCTTTAACTCTCCGATAGCTTGCTCTAGTATTTGCCCGTGATTTACATGAATATGTCTGACTAAAGGATGTTTACTTTCATATACATCAATAACAGAACTAAAGAGTTCGTCAATCCCGCGCCCGTATTTCGAGGCAGTTGGCACAATTGGTACACCGATCAGCTTACCCAGTAAATCATAATTTAATTTTGCTCCGCTACTTTCTAACTCATCATACATATTTAAAGCAATGACCATGCGTAAATCCATATCAATCAGCTGGGTAGTGAGATAAAGATTCCGTTCAAGGTTAGAGGCCGCGACTACATTAATTATAACATCCGGAGTTTTCTCCAATAATTGCTTTCTAACATATCTTTCTTCGGGAGTATAGGCGGATAATGAATAGGTGCCAGGTAAATCGAAAATATTAAATGTATATCCGTTATATTTAAATTTTCCCTCTTTGGCATCTACAGTAACTCCGCTATAGTTTCCTACGTGCTCTTTTGCACCGGAAGCAATATTGAATAAAGAAGTTTTTCCGCAATTCGGATTTCCAACCAACGCTACATTTATTACTTTTCTATGATGCAGGAATTCGCGGGTAAAGACCTCTTCCGATTCAATCCCCTGTATATTGGTGTCGGGATTTTCTTTAATAATATCATTCATCGGAATTACTTCGATCATAGCCGCCTCATTGCGGCGTAATGATACCTCATAATCCATGATTTTATATTTAATAGGATCTTTCAGCGGCGCATTTAGTATCACTTCTACGACTTTTCCTTTTACGAAACCCATCTCGATGATACGTTTACGAAAAGCTCCATGTCCTAAAACTTTGACTATAACCCCCTTTCCTCCAGTTTGTAGATCAGATAATCGCATATTTATATGTAAGAATGTTTATTAATCGTACAAAGATGCTGAAATTTTTGAAAAGCTCCTTATTTTCGGGTGTATTATTTGTACTGAATTTAAATAATAACTTATATTTTATTTTCAAAATCTTCTGTAGGTTGTACAGGAGTATCTTCAAAGATGCCTAATTGTCTAAAACTTTGTTTGAGGCCGTTTTCATTATCGGCAATAAGTAAAAGTTTATCTCCGGCCTTAAGAATCGTGTGCCCTTTCGGAATCAGATATCGCTCTTTTCGTTTAATCATAACAACCAGTGTATTATCGGGGAGGGGTAATGACATTACCCGGCTGCCATTGCGTAATATCGGTTCTGTTATTTCTATTTCGGCCATGGCTCCTTTTATATCGTCCGGCAATTCCATCCCGAAATCTGATTTTTTCACTTCTTTACTTCCTTCCTGATGCAAGATTTTGGCCATCCAGGGTATCGAAATGCCTTGAAGAAGTAATGATAACAAGGTTATGAAAAACACGATGTTAAAAAACAGGGAGGCTTCGGGCATTTTCGCTGTCAAAGGATACGTGGCAAAAATGATCGGGACGGCTCCCCGTAATCCTACCCATGAAATAAATAATTTCGATTTAAAACTGAATCTGTGAGAAAAACTAAGACAGAGGAATACCATTAGCGGCCGGGCAATGAAAATCAGAAATAGGCCAATGATAAAACCTTCAAGAGCCACATCAACCATTTCATGCGGATTAACCAATAATCCTAATGTAAGAAACATGATGATCTGAAATAGCCATGCTAATCCGTCGGTAAAGTTTGAAATACTTTTCCGATGAACAACTTTTTGATTGCCAATAACCATCCCGGCAATATATACAGCAAGAAAACCATTACCCAGCAAAGAAGATGTAATTGTAAAAATCAGGAAAGAGCAACTTAATAATAATACGGCATACAAAGAATGGTTATTTAAATTGATGTTGTTCATTAACAAAACCGTTAGCCTGCCCAGGATAAAACCCAGGATAAAACCGACAGATAACTGAAGAAACAGCTGCCAGATGATTTCCGGTATAGTGGGCTGAGATGTTGACTGAATCAACTGGATTAAGATAATTGTCAGCAAATAAGCCATCGGGTCGTTGCTCCCGGATTCGAATTCGAGTAATGATTTTACTTTCGGACGTATGTTGATGCCTTTGCCTCTTAAGATTCCGAATACGGAAGCTGAATCGGTAGATGACATGATTGCCGCTAATAAAAGAGCATCCAAAATACCGATGCATCCACAAGTGGCAAATTCGGTTCCTTTTAATAACATCCAGATAAATATCCCGGTAATGGCTGTTGTAAGAATCACACCGAAAGTTGAAAGAATAATACCCTCTCTGATTATTCTTTTAATATCAGGATATTGGGTATCCATCCCGCCCGAAAAAAGAATGATGACAAGAGCTATATTTCCAATAAACTGAGTGTAATCCGGGTTTGAATAATTAATACCTAATCCGTCGACCCCCGTTAACATTCCTATCATTAAAAATAATAATACGGGTATTCCGGTACGCGCACCGGCCTTGCTTGCCAAAACACTTACAAATAGCATCGTTGATCCGAACAGCAGGATATTTTCAGGGGTCAGTGTCATATGTTCTTTAATATTATAGACTAAAACAAAAATAGAAGATAGGTAGTTTTTAGCAGATACTTAACTTTTATCTTAGTGTGTATTCCGATTAAAGGTTCTGATTCTGCAACTATTTAAATATTGTTATTGTAATCATAAATTCATGTGTATTATTGCACACATCAGATTTAAATGTGTATTTTTGGCAAATATATTAAACTTTATCAAGTATTATTAGCAAACCGAAATGAAAATCAGTTAAATATTATCATTTTGGTAGATTCACAATAATTACATATATCCAAATGAAATCATTAAAAATTGGAGATTTACTAGCTCGCCTTCCGATTGTTCAGGGAGGAATGGGTGTAGGAATATCATTATCCGGATTAGCTACTGCCGTGGCCAATGAAGGAGGAATAGGGGTCATCTCTTCAGCGGGTTTAGGACTGCTGTATCGTGACCATTCAAAAAATTACAACGAAGCCAGTATCTTCGGTCTGAAAGAGGAATTGCGTAAGGCCCGCGAGAAAGCAAAAGGAGTAATCGGCATCAATGTTATGGTAGCCATGAGTAATTTTGCAGATATGGTGAAAACCGCTATTGCAGAAAAAGCAGATATCATTTTTTCGGGAGCAGGGCTTCCGTTGGATTTACCTTCATTTTTGCAGAAAGACAGTGTTACCAAATTAGCTCCGATCGTTTCATCGGCTCGTGCGGTGAAAATATTGTGCGAAAAATGGAAAAACACATACGATTACCTTCCGGATGCGGTTGTAGTAGAAGGTCCGAAAGCAGGGGGACACCTTGGTTACAAAGCGGATCAGCTTGAAGATGTGAAGTTTTCATTAGAAGAGGTTCTTCCTCAAGTAGTAAAAGAAGTTCGCTTCTTTGAAGAAAAATATGGTAAAAAAATTCCGGTAATTGCGGCAGGCGGAATTTATAGCGGAGAAGATATTCATCGAATGATGGAGTTAGGGGCTTCGGCAGTACAAATGGGAACAAGATTTGTCACCACCGAAGAATGCGATGCATCCGATGCATTTAAGCAAACCTATATTGATGCGACTGAAAAAGATATTGAGATTATCAAAAGTCCGGTCGGTATGCCCGGAAGAGCGATTTTCAATACTTTTATTGATCGGGTAAAATCGGGTATCGCGCAGCCTAAAAGCTGTCCGTTTAATTGTATTAAGACGTGTGATATATCAAAGAGCCCGTATTGTATTATGTTGGCCCTTTATCAAGCGTTTAAAGGCAATCTGAATCAGGGATATGCTTTTGCCGGCTCAAATGCCTGGCGTGCGCATAAAATAGAATCTGTTAAAGAACTCGTTGACTCCCTAAAAACGGAGTTTGCGGATTATCAAAAACGTCGATTTTTAAAATAAATAAGATTCTTCACAAAAAGGTCATCTCTTTGCAAAAAGGAGATGACCTTTTTTTTAGCGAACATCCACTAAACTCTTTTTGTTGTTATGAAGGTAATTTACATATATATTGTAAATTTGGCGTCATTTGATAAACAAACGAAATATAAATGAAATATGTGAAGTGGATGAAGGAGAAATTTCTAAATCAGAAGTTTCTTTACGGGTGGTTTTTATTTATCATGCTGCTGCCTTGTATGGTATTGTCATGGACCGAGCCAATGAGTTTATGGGTCAAAATGGCTGCCGTGTTCTTACCGATGGCGGGTTATGCTTTATTATTTAACTTATTCCGGAAGCCTGGGTATTTTTTGCTTTTTTCTTTTATTCTGCTGCTGATTAACGGCTACCAGCTGGTGTTAGTATATCTATTCAGTGAATCCGTCGTTTCGCCCGATATGTTTTTAAATATTGTGACTACCAATGCGGGAGAGTCGGGCGAATTGATGCGTACAATTTGGCCGGCCGTATTCTTGGCCTGTTTGTTGTATTTCTCTGCAGTTGGCCTGGGTATTTATTCTGTGATAAACAAACAAAAATTATCTTTTTCTTTTATCCGGAAAACTTCTCTTTTGGCCATTATCCCGGCATCACTTGGAATCATGGCATTATTAATCAATCATAAGAAGGGATTCCCATTTCATGCCGATCATGATATTTATCCGCTGAATGCCCTTTATAATCTAAACTTTGCTGTACATAAATACATACGAACGTACAATTATGCTAAGACTTCGGATACATTCACATTTCATGCTATAAAGAAAGGTATCCCTCAAGACAGAGAAGTTATAATTCTTGTTGTCGGAGAAACTTCGCGTGCAGCCAACTGGCAATTATATGGATATCATCGCGACACCAATCCGATGTTGTCGCAACGTTCTGATTTAGCAGTCTATAAAGATGTGCTAACTCAAGGAAATACGACGCATAAAATCGTACCCATGATTTTGTCGAGCGCTAGTGCGGAAGATTTCAATGTGGTTTATTCCCGAAAAAGTATTACAACAGCTTATAAAGAAGCCGGATTCAAAACGGTTTTCCTTTCTAATCAAATACCCGACAGAGCTTTTATTGATGCATTTGCTTCAGAAGCAGATACTACGATCCGTCTTGGAGAGCTTATCGGAGATGGGAAAAAACATCCCCTCGATAATCAAGCTTTACCTTATATACGGGAAATCGTAGAAAATACGACAGAACCATTATTCTTGGTGTTCCATACTTATGGCTCGCACTTTGAATATTCGCAGCGCTATGCTCCTGAAAACGCAAATTTTAAACCGGATAAAGCAGGAGCTCTTCGTTATAAGGAAAGAACAACTTTTGTGAATGCATATGATAATACGATTTGTAATGTAGATCGGTTGTTAAATGAGTTGATGAATATACTTGACAAACCGGATATTTGCAGTTCGATGATTTATCTGTCTGATCATGGCGAAGATTTAATGGATGATGAACGGAAAATGTTTTTGCATTGTTCGCCGGTTCCTACCTATTATCAATTGCATATACCTTTGCTTATGTGGTTTTCACAATCATTCCGACATACGTATCCTGATAAATATAAATATGCTTTTGATCGTGTGTCGCAACCGATAAGTACCAATGCCGTATTTCATACATTATTAGATTTGGGCGATATAGAATCTCCTTACCTGGATACATCCTTATCTCTGGTAAATCCTGGTTTCACAACGCGCGAACGCCATTTTATAGATGAACATGATGAGCCGGAAGCTTTTTTTAAACTCGGTTTAAAAGAACAAGACTGGAAAATGATAAATAAAATGAATATCCGATTATGACCGGCGGAGGATAAGGGAGCGGGGAATTATCGGGAAATGATATAAAAACAAAAAGAGGCCGATATCACATCGTCCTCTTTCTTTAACCTTAAATCTA